>NZ_NFKB01000014.1:0-63792 GCF_002160175.1 Faecalibacterium sp. An192 | reverse complement strand
AAGACTGGCCTGGCTCCGCTCTCGCTTCGCCAGGCCAGTCTTTGATTCGTTTACTTCTACCCCTTGCAGGCCTCTTTTTTGTACTGTCCGCACAATATGGGGCGGTTCACGCCCAAAGGTGCGGGGGATGTTTGCTTATTCGTCCAGGAAAAAGACTTCGTCCACATGGAGTCCCAGCAGCCGGGCCAGTTTCATGGCCAGGGCCAGGGTGGGGTCGTATTTGTTGTTCTCGATGGCGATGATGGTCTGCCGGCTGACCCCCAGCATCTGGGCCAGATCTTCCTGCCGGAGGCCTGCCTGCTTGCGCAGCTGTTTGACGTTGTTCCGCATGGCCGTTTACACCCGCAGCAGCAGGACGCCCGCCGCCAGCACAAAGGCCCCCAGCGCGGCGGCTGCCCCCAGGACCTGGGCGGCCCGGTTGGGCTCCGGGGATTCCTCATCCCCGCGGACCATTTCCTGTTTGAACAAAATCTGCGAAATTCCCTGGACGCATACCGCCAGGCAGAGGATCAGCCCCGGCACCAGGTCGGGCGGCATTTTGTACAAAACAGCGTTGGCCCAGTTGGCGCAGGTGGACCCGGCCAGAGCGCCCAACACCACCTTATAGGCCAGCTCCTCGGCCCGAAGCTGGATACTGCGGTCCATTTCATCCATTTTCTTCATGGCAGATACCTCCTCTGGAATGTCAAATACTCTTTACATTTTCAGTATAGCAGACCGGGAGAAAATGTCAAGATGTTTTTACATTTTGGCTCGAAAAAAGCCCTGTGCCTTTTCCGCACAGGGGATGCAGGGGTTCAGCGGGCGGGATCGGTGGCCTGACGCAGTTCGGCTTCGGACTGCGGGGTGAGCCACTTGCCGAAGATCTGGGACTGGATTTTGGGGGCGTAGCCCAAATCCTGATACCCCAGTTTGCGCAGAAGGGCCCTGCTGGGCAGATTTTCCGCCTCAGTGAAGCAGATGAACTCCTGCTCGGGGAAGCGACTGTGCAGAAGTTCCAGCAGGGCGGACAGGGCCTCATAGGCATAGCCCCGCCGGTGGTGCCGGTAGGAAAAGGTATAGCCCAGAGAGATGGCCCCGTCCTGAGGCATCACCACAATTTCCCCGATCATTTCGCCGGTGTCCCGCAGGGCCACTGCCAGCAGGGCGGGCTGTTCCAGGCCAAGCACATCGCTGCGCCGGCGCTCCACCAGGGCGGCAATGCCCTCCCGGTCCCGGACCTGGCCCCGCTGGTAGCGGGCGCAAAGTTCGTTGTTGCGGTAATCGTACATGGTGTCTGTATCCTCCGGCGCAACATTGCGGAGAATCAGGCGCTGGGTGGTGAGAAAAACCATAGGCTCCTCCTCTCGTTTCTGTCAGTGTAGCACAGGCGGAAGCCGCTGTCCATCCGGCGCAAAGAAAACTTTGCAGAATCTATTGACAAGTAAACTTGTCTGTGCTATCCTGAATGTGCAAACAAAACTTGTCGTACCTGAGGGGAGGAGATCCAATGGACAAAGAAGAAATTTTGGCCAAGAGCCGGCAGGAAAACCGCAACGGCGACGAGCGGGACCGGGAGATTGCGTCCAGGTCCGCTCTGGTGGGCTTTCTGGGAATGTCGGCGGCCTATGTGGTGATGCTGCTGCTGGAAGTATTTTTGAAGGGCCGCACGGGCTACAACCTGATCGTTCTGTTCTCGGTGTTTCTGGCCACCAGCGGCGTCAGCCGCTACCGGATGAGCGGGAGCAAAATCTATCTGTTCGCCGCTGCCTGCTGGATTCTCAGCGCGGTGGTCTGGTTCGTCCTCTATCTGTGGAGAGGCTGAGAGCTGCTTTTATAAGGAAAAACCCCTGCTTTCCGGGACGGACGGCAGGGGTTTTGGGTTATTTCTTGTTCCAGGTGTGGCCCAGAATGTCTTTCAGCACCAGCATGGCGTCCAGCTGGTTGTAGCCGTACCGCTCCTGGAGGCTGTCCAGCAGCTGATGCAGCCGGGCGGCGTAGTCCGCCACGTCCACCGTCTCCTGATAGGTGTTCAGAACCGGGTACTTTTTGCCCCAGACGGCGGTCCAGTTCACTTTCTGCTGCTTCTCCTCGCTGATGCTGTCGATGGCCTGCTGGATTTCCTGCACGTCGGGGTCCAGCTCGATCAGCTCGTCCAGGGTCATGTGATACAGTACCGCCAGCTTTTTGGCCTGACGGATGTCGGGCAGCGTCTCGTCCAGCTCCCACTTGGAGATGGTCTGGCGGCTGACCCCCAGTTTGGCGGCCACGTCCTCCTGGGACAGGCCGCTCTTTTTCCGGGCTTTGAAAAGATTGTTTCCTAAACGCATGGCGCTCGCCTCCTTTTTTGCACCATTATAAAAGAGGGTGTGGAAAATGTCCACCAACGCCGCCTGCCATTTCCGCCCGTTTTCCTGACTTGGCATCGGCCGCATTTTATCCCCGGAAAGTTGGCCTTTGGGTGAATATTCGGGCGGGAAGTGTCTCAAACTAAGGGCAACACCCGTACACAGGTTTCAACCGAAGGAGAATCAAACGATGGAGCATATCAGGAATTTTCTGCGGGGCAAGGGCTTTGTGCTGGCCCTGCTGGCCTGCGTGGCGGCGGCTGCAGCCGTCGGCGTGTGGGCCGTGCGGACGGTCCGGGATCAGATGGCCGAGGATCTGGGCAAAAACCCCAGCCAGAGCATCACCGGGGAGGAGACCTTCCCCGGCATTGACCCCGAAATCCAACAGGACACGGAGGAACAGCTATGGGAACAGGAATCCACCAGCGCGGCCCAGTCGGTGGCCGACGTGCCCGAATCCAGCTCGTCTGGCGCATCCTCTGGTGCATCGTCTGGATCTGGTTCGGTGTCCGAACCTTCCGAGCTGCAAACCGAATCGCCCATTGCCAGCGCATCAGCCGGCTCGGGCTATACGCGGCCTGTCTCTGGTCAGGTGCTCGCCGTCTGGAGCGGGGACGAGCTGGTCTATAACGAGACCCTGGGCGACTGGCGCACCCACAACGGCACCGACTACGCCTGCAAGGCAGGGGAGGACGTGCTGGCCCCGGTGGCCGGCACCGTCGAGAGCCTGACCGCGGAGGGCAACTGGGGCGTGGTGGCCTCCATCCGTGACGCCGAGGGCCGTCTGTGGCGGATCTCGGCCCTGGAGGACGCCGCCGTCCGGCAGGGCGACGCCGTCACCTCCGGCCAGAAGCTGGGCCAGGCCGGCACCATCACCGGCGAGAGCGCCCTGGAATCCCATATCCATCTGGAAGTGCTGGATGGAGACAAATATCTGGACCCTGTCAAGCTGATCGGCAGCTGACAGCATCATGGAACGGCAGGCGCTGCGGCGTCCTGCCGCTCCTTTTTTTCGCGATTGCTTTTGCGGCCCGATTCTGGTATTATTAAAAAGTACGGAATCTGACGAAAAAGGGGCGTTCATCCATGGCAGAAGTTCTGATCGTGGGGGCGGGCGCGGCGGGCCTGATGGCCGCCGGCGCCGCTGCACGGCGGGGGCACAGCGTGACGGTGCTGGAGCACACCGACAAGCCGGGACAGAAAATTCTGGTCACCGGCAAGGGCCGGTGCAACCTCACCAACGACTGCGACGAGGAGGAATTTCTGCGCCATGTGCGCACCAACGGGCGGTTTTTGTATTCCTCCCTCTATGCCTTCCCGCCCGCCAAAACTATGGAATTGTTTGAGAGCCTGGGGGTCGCCCTCAAGGTGGAGCGGGGACGCCGGGTGTTCCCAGTGTCGGACAAGGCCGCCGAGGTGCGGCAGGCCCTGCTGGACTATGCCGCGGGGGCAAAGATCCTCCACGACGGGGCTGAGGCCCTGCTGCTGGAACCGCTGGACCCGCCCGCTCCCTCCGCCGACGGCAAAAAGCCCAAGAAGGGCCCCGCCTGCCGCTGTCTGGGCGTCAAGGGAACTTCGGGCAGGATCTACCGGGCGGACTGCGTCCTGGTGGCCACCGGCGGCATGAGCTACCCGGTCACCGGGTCCACCGGCGACGGCTACCGGCTGGCCCGTCAGGCGGGCCACACCATTGTGGAACCGGTGCCCAGCCTGGTGAGCCTGGTTTCCCGGGACCCCGACTGCAAAAAGATGATGGGCCTGGCCCTCAAAAACGTGAAGCTCACCCTTTTTGAGGACAACAAGGCCATTTTCAGCGAACAGGGCGAGATGCTGTTCACCCATTTCGGCATCAGCGGGCCCTTGACCCTCAGCGCATCCAGCCATCTGGGGGATATGAAAAAACACCGCTATCATGTGGAAATTGACTTGAAGCCTGCTCTCAGCGAGGAGCAGCTGTATGACCGCATCACCCGGGACTTTGCCCTGCTGGCCAACCACGCGGCCCAGGGGGCCCTGGTGAAGCTGCTGCCGGCCAGCATGCAGCCGGTGATGGTGGAGCGGTGGGGCATCGACCCCGCCACCCGGGCCAACCAGATCACCCGGGAACAGAAGCGGGAACTGGTGCGTCTGTGCAAGCACTGGACCGTTTCGGTGGACCAGCGGGGCGATTTGGCCCACGCGGTCATCACGTCGGGAGGCGTATCGGTGCGGGAGGTGGACCCCCGCACCATGGAGAGCAAAAAAGCCGCGAACCTCTATTTCGCGGGGGAAGTGCTGGACGTGGACGCCTACACCGGCGGGTACAACCTGCAAATCGCCTTCTGCACCGGGCAGGCCTTCGCGGCCAACCTGGACTGAGGCGCTTTGACATAAAGGAGGTAACAACCTATGATTATTACGACGACACCGTCCGTGGAGGGAATGCGGATTGTGGAATACAAGGGAATTGTCTGCGGCGAGGTGATCTCGGGCGTCAACTTCATCCGGGATATCGCTGCATCCTTCACCAACTTTTTGGGCGGCCGGTCGGGCAGCTATGAAGACGAGCTGATCCAGGCCCGCCAGAACGCTCTGGCCGAAATGCAGGAGCGGGCGTCCGCCATGGGCGCCAACGCCATTGTGGGGGTGGACATCGACTATGAGGTCCTGGGCACCGACAATGGGATGCTGATGGTCACAGCCAGCGGCACGGCTGTGGTCCTGGGGTAAAAACGAAAAAAGTTTCAGGCGGCGGGAATGTTCCGCCTGCCGGAAGGAGAATATAGAAGTATGATATCGGTTGCGATCGACGGTCCTGCCGGGGCGGGCAAATCCACCCTGGCCCGGCAGCTGGCCCGGGACCTGGGATATATTTATGTGGACACCGGCGCCATGTACCGGTCGGTGGGGCTGTACGCCCTGCGGGCCGGGCAGGACCCTGCCGACCAGGCGGCGGTCAACCGGCTGCTGCCCGAAATTCAGCTGCGTCTGGCTGTGCTGGACGGCGAACAGCATATTTATTTGAATGACGAGGACGTCAGCGGCCTGATCCGCACCGAACAGGTGGGGATGGCCGCCTCGGCTGTGGGTGCAAATCCCACAGTGCGGGCCTTCCTGCTGGATCTCCAGCGCAATATGGCCAAGACCGGGAACATCCTGATGGACGGCCGGGACATCGGCACGGTGATCCTGCCCAACGCCACCGTCAAGATCTTCCTGACCGCCAGCCCCGAGGCCCGGGCACGCCGCCGCTGGCTGGAATACCAGCAGGCCGGCCGCAGCGAGAGCTTTGAGGAAGTGCTGGCCGACGTCAAGCGCCGGGACGAACAGGACGGCAGCCGCGCCGCGGCGCCCCTGCGTCAGGCCGAGGACGCCGTCCTGCTGGACACCTCGGACATGGACCTGGCCCAGAGCCTGGACGCCATGAAACAAATCATCAAAGAGCGTGTGGGGGAAATGTGATGCTGTATCCTATCCTTCTGTCGGGGGCATGGGTGATTTTTCATCTCCTGTTCCGCATCCAGGTGATCGGACGGGAAAACCTGAAAAAAATCCAGTCGGCCGGCTTCATCCTGGCGCCCACTCATATCTCGGCCATTGACCCGGTGTTCGTCGCCATTGCCCGGTTCTGGGGCAAGCGGATGGTGGTCTTTGGCAAAAAGGAACTGTTTGAGATCAACCCGGTGGTCACCTGGTTCCTCAAGCAGTGCGGATGTGTGATGGTCCGCGGCACCAAGGACGAGATGGAAACCCTCCAGAACACCATTGAAGAGTGCAAAAAGGGCCGCGGCCTGCTGCTGTTCCCCGAGGGAACCCGCGAAAAAGAGGGCAAGCTGATCCAGCCCAAGAGCGGAATGTTTGTGGTGGCGGCGGGAGCCGGCACCGACGTGATCCCCTGCCGGGTGCTGTACGGCACCCCCGACGGACACATGCGTCTGTTCTGCCGGGTGCGGGTGGTCTTTGGGGAGCCCATGCCGGCCGCCCAGTTCGCCATGGAGAGCCGCCGCGACATCAAGACCCTGCGGGCCAACAAGCAGGCCCTGACCGATGCCTGGATTGACCTGGGCCAGCGGTATGGATTTGATGGCGCTGCCTCTGCATAAATTCACCCGCAGTGCGCATACTGACATTATGTCCGGAGGAACCGCGCTATGGAAATACGTTTGGCTAAGACGGCCGGCTTCTGCTTTGGAGTGGACCGGGCCGTCCAGCTGACCTGCCGCCTGCTGGATGCAGGAGAAAAGGTGGCCACCCTGGGCCCCCTGATCCACAATCCCCAGGTGGTGGCGGACCTGGAGCGCCGGGGCGCCAAGGTGGTCCAGGCCCCCGGGGATGTGCCCCCGGGATACCAGGTGGTTATCCGCAGCCACGGGGTGCCCCAGAGCGTCTACGATGAACTGACAGCCCTGGGCGTGTCCTGGCAGGACGCCACCTGCCCCTTTGTCGCCAAGATCCACGCCATCGCCCGGCGGGCCGAACAGGAGGGGGTCTGCCTGGCTGTGGCCGGCGACCGGACCCATCCGGAGGTCCAGGGAATCGTCGGGCATACCCGTGGGGAGTCTTTCGTCTTTGCAGATTTGGCCGAATTGAAGGGCTGGAAGGGCCCTGAAAATCCCGAAAAACGGATGTTTGTGGTTGCTCAGACCACATTTCAAGCAACAAAATGGGAAGAATGTTCGGAGTTTCTGAAAAAAGCCTATACAAACGCCGAAATTTTTGATACAATATGTAATGCGACGTGGGCGAGGCAACAGGAAGCGGAAGACCTCAGCCGTCAGTGCGACCTTGTGGTCGTGATTGGCGGTCATCATTCTTCTAATACCCAGAAGCTAGTCGCAGTCGCCGCAAAACATACGCGGGCCGTTACGGTTGAAACAGCAAGCGAGCTTCAGCCCGAGTGGTTTGCAGATGTGAGGACGGCGGGCGTGACAGCAGGGGCTTCAACGCCATCGTCTATTATTGAGGAGGTACTTAACAGTATGACAGAAATCAATGACAGCATGAGCTTCGAGGAGATGCTGAACGCATCCGAGGAAAAACGTGTTCATGCAGGCAGTATTGTGAAAGGAGTCGTGACCAGCATTTCCGCCAACGAGATCCAGGTCGACATCGGCGCAAAGCAGACCGGTTTTGTCCGTCTGAGCGAGCTGACCGACGACTCCTCCGCAAAGGTCGAGGACCTGGTCAAGGTTGGCGATGAGCTGGACCTCATCGTCGAGAAGGTTATGGATCAGGATGGCGTCATCCAGCTCTCCCGCAAGAAGCTTGCCTCGCGCAAGGGCATGGAAGAGATCGCCAAGGCTGCTGAGTCCGGCGAGGTCGTCGAGGGCGACGTCACCGAGTACAACAAGGGCGGCGTTGTGGTCAACGTCAAGGGCGTGAAGGTCTTTGTGCCCCGCTCTCAGGCCACCATGCGCCGTGACGAGGACTACACCGCTCTGGTGGGCAAGCACGTCCGCCTGGTCGTTACCGAGTGCTCCGGCCGCAAGATCGTGGGCAGCATCAACAAGGTCACCGCTGAGGAGAACAAGGCCCGCCGTGAGGAGTTCTGGGCCAGCGTCGAGATCGGCAAGACCTACACCGGCGTGGTCAAGAGCCTGACCTCTTACGGCGCCTTCGTCGATATCGGCGGTGTTGACGGCCTGTGCCACATCAGCGAGCTGAGCTGGAACCGCATCAAGCATCCCTCCGAGGTCGTCAGCGTGGGCGACTCCATCGAGGTGTATGTGAAGGATATCGACCAGGAGAACCACAAGGTTTCTCTGGGCTACAAGAAGAGCGAGGACAACCCCTGGGAGCAGCTGCGCAACAACTACCCCGTGGGCAGCACCTTCCACGCTCCGGTTGTGTCTCTGACCAAGTTCGGCGCCTTTGTCCGCATCCTGCCCGGCGTGGACGGCCTGGTCCACATCAGCGAGATCAGCAATGATCGCGTGGAGAAGGTCTCCGACGTGCTGAAGGTCGGCGACATGGTGGACGTCAAGCTGCTGGATGTCGACTTCGACAAGAAGCGCATCAGCCTGTCCATGAAGGCTCTGCTGAAGGAAGACGAGCAGTAATCTGCCTTTTCTGACACTGTGAAAAAACTACCCCGTTGCCGGTTCAAGGCGGCGGGGTGTTTTTGGTAACTGGGGCTTTTGTGAAAAAGCTGTGTCCGGCCTGGCCGGGCACAGGACAGGTTGGGACGGTATGGCTGCTGTAAAAAAGATTCTGGCCGCGGCCCGCGCCCACGGCGAGGCGCTGCGGTATTTGGTGTTCGGCGTGCTGACCACCCTGCTGAATATGGTGCTGTACGGGCTGTTTCAGGCCCTGTTCGGCTATGCCGCGGCCAACAGCTGGGGCAATGTGCTGGACAATATTCTCTGCATCCTCTTTGCCTACGGGACCAACCGGCGGTTTGTCTTTGCCAGCCGGACCCGTGGCCGGGACGCCGCGGTGGAGTTCGGCCGGTTTGTGGCCTGCCGTCTGGGCACCATGGTGCTGGACGCTGTCATCATGATTGTGGGCGGCAACTGGTTGGCCGCCCCGGGCCAGGGGCTGGTGCTGGCTGTGCTGGGCCGCTGGCTGGACCCTGCCGGAGCCCTCGCCCTCTGGGGCCTGGGGGTCAAGGCGTTTTCCAATGTGCTGGTCATCGTGCTGAATTATCTGTTCAACAAGCTGCTGATCTTCAAAAAGCGGGCCTGAGCCCGCGGGACCGGCAGCGGCAACATAGAATCCCCGGGGCTGCCCCCGGGAACCATCCAACGGAGGTAAACGAATATGGTGCACGGATTGAAAGGCTTTGGTTTTCTGGTTTCCGGCCTGGTGCTGGGAATCATCGGCGCCGTGGCTTCGGTGACCGCCATCGCCCTGAGCGGCGTGGGCATCGGCCTGGTGAAGAAAGCCAAAAAGCAGCACTGAGCGCCCCGGCGCATCCAGGCTGCCCCACACCCTGCCGTCGGGCAGGGGATCAGGAGGACCGCACCAAGGCGCGGCTTCTCCCGGAACGTTCCGGCAAGCCGGGCGCCCGGCCCTGCGGCCCCGCCTGGCCTTGCCGGTTTTTTACATCATAAACGGAGGATCTGCAATGGATCGCAAGGAAATTCTGTCCCACGTGGACCACACGCTCCTCAAGCCCGAGGCCACCTGGCCCCAGATTCAGGCCCTGTGTGACGAGGCCATCGAGTATGGCTGCGCATCGGTCTGCATCAACACCTGCTATGTGAAGCAGGCCGCCGACTACATGGCCGGCCGCTGCAAGGTCTGCTGTGTGGTGGGCTTCCCTCTGGGCGCCATGGACACCGCATCCAAGGCCTTTGAGGCCCGCACCGCCATCGCCAACGGCGCTTCGGAAGTGGATATGGTCATCAACATCGGCCGCCTGAAGAACGGCGAGTACGACGCCGTCCGGGAGGACATCCGTGCCGTCAAGGAGGCCGTGGGGGACAAGGTGCTGAAGGTCATCATTGAGACCTGCCTGCTGACCGAC
Source organism: Faecalibacterium sp. An192 (assembly GCF_002160175.1). Taxonomy (NCBI): domain Bacteria; kingdom Bacillati; phylum Bacillota; class Clostridia; order Eubacteriales; family Oscillospiraceae; genus Faecalibacterium; species Faecalibacterium sp. An192. The sequence continues at coordinate 54,018 of NZ_NFKB01000014.1, read as the reverse complement.
GACGAAAAGCGGAAGATGTGCGACATCGTCTGCGAGGCCGGCGCCGACTATATCAAGACCAGCACCGGCTTCTCCACCGCCGGCGCCACTTTTGAGGATGTGGCCCTGATGGTGGAAGGGGTGGCCGGCCGCTGCAAGGTCAAGGCCGCCGGCGGCATCTCCACCGTGGAGGACATGGAGAAATTCCTGGCCCTGGGCGCCGACCGGCTGGGCACCAGCCGCGCCATCAAGCTCATCAAGGGCGAGGAGGCCAAGGGGTACTGAGCAATATTGGCAGACTGTATAAAAAGTCTGACTACCTTCTTGACAATCTGACGAAGGAATGCTACAATATCCCCTGCAACAAAATGAATACCGTGCTTATCAAGAGCGGCTGAGGGGACAGGCCCTGTGAAGCCCGACAACCTGCGCGTGTGCGTAAGGTGCCAAATCCTGCGGGAAACCGGAAGATAAGAGTGAGACACTCGGAGCCTTCGGGTTCCGGGTGTCTTTTTGTTTGAAACGTTTGAAGATACAGGAATGTTTGATTGTACAGGAGGCAAGATTTTATGGCAAGACATCTTTTCACATCCGAGTCGGTCACCGAAGGGCATCCCGACAAAATCTGCGACCAGATTTCGGACGCCATTCTGGATGAGATCCTGACCCAGGACCCCGACGCCCGCGTGGCCTGCGAGACCTGCGTGTCCACCGGTCTGGTCCACATCATGGGCGAGATCACCACCAGCTGCTATGTGGATTTCCAGAAGCTGGTCCGCGAGGTGGTGGCCGACATCGGCTACACCCGCGCCAAGTACGGCTTTGACGCCGATACCTGCGCCGTCATCTCCAACATCGACGGCCAGAGCCCCGACATTGCGCTGGGCACCAACGACGAGGTGGGCGGCGCCGGCGACCAGGGCATGATGTTCGGCTACGCCTGCGACGAGACCCCCGAGCTGATGCCTCTGCCCATCAGCCTGGCTCACAAGCTGGCCCGCCGCCTGACCGAAGTGCGCAAGAGCGGCGAGATGGACTACCTGCGTCCCGACGGCAAGAGCCAGGTGACGGTGGAATACGAGGGCGACCGCCCTGTCCGCGTGGATACGGTGGTCATCTCCACCCAGCACCGGGAAGACGTGTCCATGGACGCCCTGCGGGCCGACGTGATGGAGAAGGTGATCCGTGCCGTCATCCCCGCCGAGCTGCTGGACGAGCAGACCAAGTATTTCATCAACCCCACCGGCCGCTTTGTCATCGGCGGTCCCCAGGGTGACAGCGGTCTGACCGGCCGCAAGATCATTGTGGACACCTACGGCGGCTATGCCCGCCACGGCGGCGGCGCCTTCTCGGGCAAGGACCCCAGCAAGGTGGACCGCAGCGCTGCCTACGCCGCCCGCTGGGTGGCCAAGAACGTGGTGGCTGCCGGTCTGGCACGCCGCTGCGAGGTGCAGCTGGCCTACGCCATCGGCGTGGCCAAGCCGGTTTCCATCATGGTGGATACCTTCGGCACCGGCATCGTTTCGGACGACAAGATCGAAGCTGCGGTGGAAAAGGTCTTTGACCTGACCCCCGCCGCCATCATCCGGGATCTGGATCTGCGCAAGCCCATCTACCGCAAGCTGGCCGCTTACGGCCACATGGGCCGTGAGGACCTGGGCGTCCGCTGGGAGGATACCGACCGCGCCGCCGCTCTGAAAGAGGCTCTGGCTGGCTTGTAAGAATAAGTTGACTTAAAATCGGACGCAGGATTTTGTCAATAAATGATAGAGCAGGGCTGATTTTAGGATAACTGCTGTGCAAGGCGCAGAATTTTGTAAATCCTGCTGGCGGGACGGCTAAAATGTGATAAAATGAAGACGGCATGATCCTTTTTCGTATGAAATAGGCATAACACTGGTAAAGAGGAATTAAAGGAGCCGTAAACAATGTCCAATGTGATCGAAGCCAAAGATATCTTTGCTCAGGGCGGCAGCGTTGCAGACCTGCGTCTGCTGTGCTGCCCCGGTGCGGAAGAGCTGACCAACCTGATTGACCGCCACCTGATGCGGTGGGCTGCGGAGAGCGGAGAGACAGAGCCCAAGAGCTTTATCATTCCCTGCGAGTGCCCCCGTTTCCAGAGCGGCGATGCCAAGGGCATGGTCAAGGATTCGGTGCGGGGCGATGATATCTTCATCGTGGTGGACCCCGGCAACTACAGCGTCACTTATAAACTGTTCGGGTACGAGAACCATATGTCCCCGGACGATCACTTCTCCAACCTGAAGCGTCTGATCCAGGCTGTGGCAGGCAAGGCACACCGTGTGTCGGTCATTATGCCCAGCCTGTACGGCGGCCGTCAGCACCGCCGCGAGGTTCGTGAGAGCCTCGACTGCGCTGTGGCTCTGCAGGAGCTGCAGAACATGGGCGTCAAGAACATCATCACCTTTGATGCACACGACCCCCGCGTCCAGAACGCCGTCCCCCTGCTGAGCTTTGACAACGCCATGCCCACCTACCAGGTTCTCAAGAGCCTGCTGCGGAAGATGCCGGACCTGTCCTTCGACAAGAACGACTTCATGGTGGTCAGCCCCGACGAGGGCGCCATGAGCCGGAACATGTACTTCTCCAGCGTTCTGGGCTGCAACCTGGGCATGTTCTACAAGCGCCGCGACTACACCACCGTGGTCAATGGCCGCAACCCCATCGTGGCTCACGAGTACCTGGGTGAGTCGGTGGAAGGCAAGACCGTCTTTGTGGCCGACGACATCGTGGCCTCGGGCGACAGCATGCTGGAAGTGGCCCGCGAGCTGAAGAAGCGCGGCGCTGCCCGCATCATTGCAGACGCCACCTTCCCCCTGTTCACCTCCGGCCTGGGCAAGTTTGACGCCGCCGTGGAGGAGGGCGTCCTGGACTTCATGGTGGGCACCAACCTGACCTACCGCAAGCCCGAGCTGCTCCAGCGCGACTGGTACCTGGATGTGGATGTGTCGAAGTATGCGGCTTACTTCGTCCTGGCTCTGAACCACGACATCTCGGTTTCCGCCATTGCAGATCCCATCCGCAAGATCGAGGCTCTGCTGGCTAGCCACGCTCAGCAAAAGCAGTAAGCGTTTCTGTAAAGAATCAAAAAAGCGGTCCCTGTCCGTTTGGGCAGGGGCCGCTTTTTGATGCAGTGGGGTCAGAATTCTTTGTTTTTCATCAGGCGGAACAGCAGGGGCAGCTCGTAGATCAGCATGCACACCCAGCCCACCCCGTAGCTCCAGGGCAGGGCCTCGATGTCCATATGGAACACCAGCACCAGCAGGGCCGCGGCGGCCACCCGGCCGCCCATGTTCAGCAGGCTGCTGTTGAGGGTGATCTGCAGCTTGCCGATGCCCCGGAATCCGCCCTGGATGCCGTTGGTGGCGGAGGGGAACAGGTAGAACAGGGACACCAGCCGCAGGAACCGCACGCCCAGGTCCACCACCTCGGGGTCATCCGCAAAGAGCCGGATGATGGGGTCGGCCCCGAAAAAGCAGACCGCCATAATCAGCAGGCCGTACACCGCCTCGATCCGCATCCCGGCCAGAAAGCCTTTCCGCACCCGGTCGCTGTTGCCGGCGCCCCGGTTCTGGGCCATCAGGGTGGTCATGGCGTGGCCGATGTTCTGCTGGGGGGTGTAGGCGAAGTCGTCCACCCGGCTGGCCGCCGTAAAGGCCGCCATGGCGCTGACGCCCATGGTGTTCACCACCGCCTGCACCGCCAGCTTGCCCAGCTGGACGGTGCCCTGCTGCATGGCGGTGGTCCAGCCATAGGAGACGGTCTGGCGCAGGAGAGAGGGCTCAAACACCAGCCACTTTTTCCCCAGCCGGAGCACCGGCACCCGGATCTGGATGTAGACGGCGCAGCACAGACAGCACAGCGCCTCGCTGGCCACGGTGGAGAGGGCGGCGCCCTCCACCCCCCAGCCCATGACCGCAATGCAGAACAGATCCCCGAAGATATTCAGGACGGCGCTCAGCATCAGGAAATAGAGGGCGCTCTGGCTGTCTCCCAGAGCCCGCAGGGTGGCGGCCAGGAAGTTATAGAAAAAGGTGAAGATCAGTCCGGCGAACACCACCCGCAGATAGCTGGAGGCGATGGGCAGCACTTCGGCGGGAACCTGCATCAGCTGCAGCAGAGGGGTGGCCAGCAGGATGCACAGCAGGGAAAAGGCCAGGGAGAAGACACCGCCCGCAATGGCGGTGGTGGAGACCTGTTTTTCCAGCCGGCCGTAATCCCCGGCGCCGAAGGCGGTGCTGACCAGAATGCCGGCGCCCAGGCACATCCCGTTGATGAACAGGATGGCCAGGGTCATGAGGGGATTGGAGGTGCCCACGGCGGCCAGGGCGTCCTCGCCCACCAGCTGGCCCACAATCACGCTGTCGGCGGCGTTGTAGGTGAGCTGAAACAGGTTGCCCAGCACCAGGGGGACGGTGAATCGTACCAGCTGCGGGGTGATGGGCCCGCTGGTCATGTTTTGTGTCATGAAAAAACAACGCTTCTTTCTGATTGGAATAGGAAAAGGTTACAGGAGGCTGGCCCGGCCCGGGATGAGGCAGAGGGCAGACCGGCTGCGCCCCTCGGCCAGAAATCGGGCCGCCGCGGCCAGGGCTGCGCCCCCGCTGACCGATGCCGGCACCGCGTCGGTCAAAAGGACGGTGCGGGCTGCCCGGGCGGCGTCGGCGCTGGAGATGGCGGCGATCTTGTCCACCACATAGGGGTTGTAGTTCTCGGGGATGAGGCCGTAGCCGATGTCGGGGATGCCGTGGGGTCCCAGCAGCCCGCCCCCCAGGGCCTGGCATTCGTAGGGCTCCACCGCCACCATCTGGACATCGTTGGTCCAGGCCTTGACGCATTCTCCCACGCCGGTGATGGTGCCGCCGCTGCCCACCCCGATGAACACCGCATCCACCAGGCTGCTGCCCTCCCGGGCGATGGACTCCACAATGGCGGGGCCGGTGACCCGGCGGTGGTATTCGGGGTTATCGTCGCAGGCCAGCCAGTCGGTGTAGTACCAGTCCCGCTTTTGGGCCCAGCCGGCCGCCAGGGCCCGGGCTCCGGCGGGGCCTTCCCGGGCGGGGGAAAAGAGCAGCTGCGCCCCCAGCCCCGACAGAAGTTCCTGGCGGGCGGCGGTGGTGTTGTCGGGCATGGCCAGACAGACCGGGTGCCCGCTGGTGCGGCCCGCCAGGGTCAGGGCCGCCGCAAAGGCGCCGCTGCCCGCTTCGATCAGGGTCTGGCCGGGGGCCAGCACCTGACGCTGGGCCGCCAGCGCCAGCATCCCTTCCGCCAGGCCGTCCCGGGCGGTGCCGGTGGGGCCGCCGTAGTCCAGACAGGCGTACAGCCTGCCCGGCAGGCCGCAGGCCGAGGCATAGCCCCGCAGCTCCACCATGGGCCCGGGGGCAAGGGTGCGGTAGATGTTGGGGTAGAGGGTCATGGGTGCGCCTCCTTTCGCGCTTTTCTGTTATCGTATCGCAAAGCCGCCGGAACGTCAAGTATACATGGCATTCCGGCGGCCCTGCGGAAAAATTCTCCTTATTTCACAAAAAAGTTGACCGCATTTTGTTGACAGGGCGGGCCAAGTCTGGTATAATCAGATGGGTCCGTAAAGCAAAATGCCTTTACAAAAGCGCTGGAGGGAGAGCGGTGGCGAAAAATCTGGAGATGGGCTACCTGCTGGACTTCTACGGTGAGGTCCTCACCGAGAAACAGCGCGAAATGCTGTACCAGTACTATCACGATGACTTGTCCCTGAGCGAAATCGGGGAGAACTTCGGGATCACCCGCCAGGGTGCCCGGGACGCCATCAAACACGGTGAAAACACCCTGCTGGAGCTGGAAAGCAAGGTGGGGTTCGCGGCCCGGTACCGCAGGGTACAGCAGACGCTGGAAGAGCTGGAACAGCTGGTCATCGATGCACGGTTCGAGTGCACGGGACCCCACGCCCGGCTGACCAGCAGCGAGTACCTGAAAGTTTTGAATAAAATCCTCTCCATGCTGCGCTCCATCGACGAGGTCAACGAGAGCTGACCGGGCGGCGCGCGGAATTTTTGATAGAAAGGACTGCCCAACATGGCATTTGAATCCCTGACCGACCGCCTGGCCGGCGTGTTCAAAAAGCTGAAGGGCCACGGCAAACTGACCGAGGCCGACATCAAGGCCGCCATGCGGGAGGTCCGCATGGCTCTGCTGGAGGCCGACGTCAACTATAAGGTGGCCAAGGACTTCTGCAACAAGGTGGCAGAGCGGGCCATGGGCCAGGAGGTCATGGAAAGCCTGACCCCGGCCCAGCAGGTGGTCAAGATCGTCAACGAAGAGCTGACCAACCTGATGGGCGGCGAGGAAGCCCCCCGCCTGGTCATCAAAAACAAGGGCCAGACCGTCCTGATGCTCTGCGGCCTGCAGGGCAACGGCAAAACCACCCACGCCGCCAAGCTGGCGAAATATTATCTCAAGCAGGGCCGGCGTCCGCTGCTGGTGGCCTGCGATATCTACCGTCCCGCCGCCATCGACCAGTTGAAGGTGGTGGGCGAGCAGGCCGGCGCCCAGGTGTTCACCCTGGACGGCGCCAAGCCCCCCGAGATTGCCCGCAAGGCCCTGGCTCACGCCCGGGACTACGGCAACGACATTGTGATCCTGGATACCGCCGGCCGTCTGCAGATCGACGAGGTCCTGATGGAGGAGCTGGTCCAGATCAAGCAGGCTGTGCCTGTGGACGAGACCCTGCTGGTGGTGGACGCCATGGCCGGCCAGGACGCGGTAAACGTGGCCCAGACCTTCAATGAGAAGGTGGGGGTGGACGGCATCATCCTGACCAAGACCGACGGCGATACCCGCGGCGGCGCAGCCCTGTCGGTGCTGGCCGTCACCGGCAAGCCCATCAAGTTCCAGGGCACCGGCGAAAAGCTGGACGACCTGGAGCCCTTCCATCCGTCCCGGATGGCCAGCCGCATCCTGGGCATGGGCGACGTGCTCAGCCTCATCGAAAAGGCCCAGGAGGCCGCCGATGAGAAGCTGGCCGAGGAAACCGCCCGCCGGATGATGGAGAACAAGTTCGACATGAACGACCTGCTGGCCCAGTTCGCCCAGATCCGCAAGATGGGCGGCGCGTCCGCCATGCTGAGCATGCTGCCCGGCGGCGCCAATCTGGATGCCGGCCAGGTGGATGAAAAGGCCTTCGCCCAGATCGAGGCCATCATCTACTCCATGACCAAGGAGGAGCGGGAAAAGCCCTCCATCATCAACCCCAAGCGCAAGCGCCGCATCGCGGCCGGCAGCGGTACCCGCGTCGAGGACGTCAACCGCCTGCTGCGCCAGTACGAGATGATGCAGAAGCTGATGAAGCAGATGCGCAAGAGCCCCAAGGGCTTTGCGCGGAAGCTGGGCGGCATGCTGGGCGGCCTGCGCGGCTGAGAAATTTTTTAAGGTACAAATCCAACCGCTCCGGCGGGATGGTTTTGGCATAGAAACAAACCGCCCCACCGGGCGAACAAATTCCATTTCAGGAGGAAATGTATCATGGCAGTTAAGATTCGTCTGCGCCGCATGGGCGCTAAGAAGGCTCCCTTCTATCGTGTGGTTGTGGCTGACAGCCGCTTCCCCCGCGACGGCCGTTTCATCGAGGAGATCGGCACCTACGATCCCATGCGTGACCCCGCCGTCATCAAGATCGACGCTGAGAAGGCCAAGGCTTGGATCGCCAACGGCGCCCAGCCCACCGACACCGTCCGTTACCTGCTCAAGAAGTCCGAGATTCTGTAAGCGGAGGGCGGTCACATGCAGGAGCTGTTGCTGACTGTAGCCCGCGGCCTCGTGGAGGACAAGGACGCCGTCACCGTAACGGTGGACCCCCCGCGTGAGGACGGCACCGTCGTCTACCACCTGAGCGTGGCAGAGGGCGACATGGGCCGTGTCATCGGCAAGCAGGGCCGCATCGCCAAGGCCATTCGCGTGGTCATGCGCGCCGCCGCCGTGCGGGTTGATGAAAAGATCCTTGTCGAGATCGACTGAACCGCTTTCTGGGCCGTCCGCCGCTTTGGCCGGATGGCTCTTTTTCATTGTGATAAAAGGAGAAGCTATGCAGCAGTATCTGGAAGCCGGCCGGGTGGTCACCACCCATGGCGTCAGGGGCGAGGTCAAGATGGAGCTGTGGTGCGACGGGGTGGACTTCCTCCGCCCGGCCCCCCGGCTGTATCTGTCCCCGGCAGGGGGCCGCAGCCTGGAACTTGAGAGCATCCGCCCCCAGGGCCAGATGGCCCTGGTGAAGTTCGCCGGGGTGGACGACATGGACGCCGCCCGCGCCCTGCGGGGCCAGGCCCTCTATTTTGACCGCAACGACGTCCATCTGGCCCCCGGCCGCTGGTATGTGGCCGACCTCATCGGCTGCGAAGTGCGGGACGCCGACACCGGCAAGGTCTACGGCGTGGTGACCAGCGTGGACCGCCCCGGCCCCCAGGATATCTATACCGTCAAGGCCCCCAACGGGAAGGAATATATGTTCCCCGGGGTGGACGCCTTTTTGAAAGAGCGGAACCCGCCCGAGGGCTATATCACCGTGACGCCCATTCCCGGCCTGCTGGATGACGGCGCCGCAAGCGAGCGGGAGGACTGACCATGGGGATGCGTGTGGACATTGCGACCCTGTTCCCGGAGATGTGCCAGCGGGTGCTGGATGAAAGCATCCTGGGCCGGGCCGCCCGCAGAGGGTATATCGAGACCCACTGCCACCAGATTCGGGACTACACCCTCAACCGCCAGAAGCAGACCGACGACTACCCCTACGGGGGCGGCTGCGGCATGGTGCTCTATGCCCAGCCCATCGCCGACTGCATCCGGGAGATTCAGCGCCAGGTGGCCGAACAGGGCCGCCCCGCGCCCCATATTGTGTTTATGACGGCCGGCGGCCCCCGGTACACCGAGGAACACGCCCGCCGCCTGGCCCAGTACGACAGCCTGCTGCTGGTCTGCGGCCACTATGAGGGCATTGACGAGCGGGTCATCGAGGCCTTTGCCGACGAGGAACTGTCCATCGGGGACTATATCCTCACCGGCGGCGAGCTGGCCAGCCTGGTGGTGGCGGACAGCGTCCTCCGGCTTCAGCCGGGGGTGCTGGCCGAGCAGAAGGGCTATGAGGAGGAGAGCTACTGGAACGGCCTGCTGGAATATCCCCAGTACACCCGCCCTGAGGTGTGGGAAGGCCGTGCCGTGCCCCCCATCCTCCTGAGCGGCAACCACAAGGCGGTGGAAGACTGGCGGGGCGAACAGAGCCGCCAGCGCACCAAAGAGCGCCGTCCCGACCTGTGGGAGGCCTATCTGGCGGCGGGCGGCTGGGACGGCACGCCGCTGCCCAAAAAGCCCTCCCGCCACCGCAAGAAAAAGCCGGTTTCTCCGGCCCCCGAGGCCCCCGCAGGGGCGGAAATCCCCGCCGAAACCGCCCCCGATTCCCCCCAGGAAACCTGACCCCGGGGGCCGCAGGACCTGGATGTGTTGAAAACTTTTGTATGCACATCCAATAGAGACGGATTTATTTTGGGAAAAAAGTACAATTTGCAAAAAATGTCCCCGATCGGATTGGGAAAACCGCCAAAATTGCAAAAAAGGCTGTACAACGTTCGTCCCTTGCGATACAATAATACAAGACAGCAGGTGTAATGCATTGCATCCATTCCAATACGACAATAGATAGGAGCGTTTTACTATGTATGTAAAAGAAGTTACCGTTGAGAATCAGGTCGGTCTGCATGCACGCCCCGCCACCTTCTTCATCCAGAAGGCCAATGAGTTTAAGTCTTCAATCTGGGTCGAGAAGGAAGAGCGCCGTGTGAATGCAAAGAGCCTGCTGGGCGTGCTCTCTCTGGGCATCGTGGGCGGCACCAGCATCCGCATCATTGCGGACGGCGCCGATGAGCAGGCTGCGGTCGATGCGCTGATCAAGCTGGTGGAGTCTGGCTTCGCAGAATAACCACAGCGAACATTGGGTATACGTTGGGGCGGACGGATGTTCCGCCCTTTTTGTTTTTGGTTTTTGACACAGGAGAGGTGACACCATGACCAAGGCCGAGCTGTACCAGAAAGCCTGTATGCTGCCGCTGCTGCCGGGGGTGTATATCATCCGGGACAAGGCGGATGAGATCATCTATATCGGCAAGGCCAAGCGGCTGCGGATTCGGGTCAGCCAGTATTTCCGGGAAGGGGTTCCCCACGACAACAAGGTCACCCAGATGATCGCCCATGCCTTCAGCTTTGACGTGATTGTCTGCCAGAGCGAGTTTGAAGCCCTGGTGCTGGAGGCCAGCCAGATCAAGGCCCACACCCCCAAATACAACATCCTGCTCAAGGACGGCAAGGGCTACTCCTATGTCAAGATCACCAAAGAGGAGTGGCCCCGCCTCTCCTTTGCCCTTCAGAAGGACGACGACGGGGCGGAGTATATCGGGCCCTACACCTCCAGCTTTGCGGCCCGGGAGATGGCCGAGAGCGCCATGGACGCCTTTCTGCTGCCCCGGTGCAACCGGCGGTTTCCCCAGGATATCGGGAAGGGGCGGCCCTGCCTCAACGCCCATATCGGCAAGTGCATGGGGGTGTGCAGCGGCAAAATCCGCTGTGAGGACTACAACCAGGCCGTCAAGGGAGCCATCCACCTGATCCGCTATGGCAAAAAGGACATCATCAAGACCCTCACCCGGCGGATGGAAGAGGCCTCCGAGCGTCTGGAATTTGAGACGGCGGCCCTGCTGCGGGACCAGATCGCCGCCATCACCAAGGTCACCGAGGGCCAGAAAGTGGTGGTGGATGAAAGCCTGGAGATGGACGTGGTGGCCCTGGCCGGCACTCCGGACAGCGCCTGTGTGGCGGTGCTGCGGTACCGTCAGGGGCGGCTGACCGACAAGCGGGAGTTTGTCTTTCACGACCGGTCGGACCTGGAGGAAATCCGGGAGGAGTTTCTGCCCCGGTACTACCTGGACGACGAGGAAATCCCCAAGGTCATCGCGGTGGACGCCCTGCCGGCGGATGCCGACGCCCTGCGCCAGGCCCTGAGCGAAAAGCGGGGCAGCGAGGTGCAGCTGTATGAACCCCAGAGGGGCGACAAGGCCCGGCTGGTGGAGATGGCCCATACCAACGCGGTGGAGCGCCTGGCCCGGGAGCGGGGCCGCACGGCCCGGGAACAGAAACTGCTGGACGAGCTGGCCCAGGTGCTGGGCCTGCCCGAGGCCCCCAAGCGGATCGAGAGCTACGATATTTCCAACTGGGGCGACGGGACCAGCGTCTGCGGCATGGTGGTCTTTCGGGACGGCAAGCCCAGCAAGGCCGACTATCGCCGGTTCAAGATGCGGACGGTGGCGGGCACCGATGACTACGCCTCTCTGGCCGAGACGGTGTCCCGGCGGGCAGGGGAGTATGTAGCCCGCACCGCGGCGGGGGAGACCACCGGCTTTGCCGAAAAGCCCGACCTGCTGCTGATGGACGGCGGCCGGGGCCAGGTAAACGCCGCCAAGGAGGCCCTGCTGGGAACTCCGCTGGCGGATGTGCCCCTCTATGGCATGGTGAAGGACAATCACCACCGGACCCGGGCCATTGTGGACGGGGAAGGCCAGGAAATCGCCATCAACATGAACCGGGGCACCTTCACCTTCATCACCAACATTCAGGATGAAACCCACCGCTTCGCCAACGCCTACCGCAAACAGCAGATGCGCCAGAAGAGCTATTCCTCCACCCTGGTGCAGATCCCGGGGGTGGGGCCCAAGCTGGCCAAGGCCCTGATGAACCAGTTCGGCAGCGTGGGGGCGGTGCGGGCCGCAGAACCCGAGGCCCTGGCCCAGACCCCCGGCGTGGGGGACAAGCTGGCGGCCGAGATTTACGCCTGGTTCCGGCGGGAGGAAGCCGGCGAATAAACGGACAAAAAGAAAGCGGGCTCCCTGGGGTCAGGGGGCTCGCTTTTGGTTTAGTCGAACAGTTTGCCGATGGCGTCCTCCTCCTCGGACAGGTCCCCGGCCAGATCGGGCAGGGTGAGGGTTTCGTCCGAGTGGGGGCCGGCTTTGGGTTTGGCGGGGGCGCTGTCCTCCTCCGCCGCCTGGGCCTGGGCCCGGCGGGTCAGCTCGCAGACCTCGTCGCAGAGGGTGTAGATGGCCCCGCAGTCCCCCGGCATGTCGGTGAGGTTGCGGCCGTAGTGGGTGAACAGGATGGCCCCTTCCGGGCCCACCACCAGGGTCAGGGGGAGAAGCTGGGGCGCCTTGCGGTCGTAGGGCTGGTTTTTGGCCTGGGCGCTGCGGAGAATCCGCTGGGCCTCAAAACTCCAGTTCAGCAGGCCGGCGGTCTCCACTCCCATGAAGTTGTACAGCACGCCGGGCCGGTCGCAGATGAGGGTGAAGGGCAGGTCCCGCCCTTCCAGGGTCTGGGCCACGTGCTGGGGGCTGCTGCGGACCACGCAGGCCAGTTTGATCCCCTTCAGGTCCTTCAGACTCTGGACGTAGCGGGTGATGTAGGCCCGGGTGATGGGGTGGTCAAAGGCGGGCAGAAAGATCATCACCAGCGGTTTTTCCCCGCCGCACAGGTCAAAAAAATCGTTGCCCGGCGACGAGGGGGTGTCGTAGGTGAAACGGGGGATCGAGGTACCGGCCAGATGATCGGTCCGCATGATGCACACATCCTTTCCTGCTTTTTCATTTTTCAAAAAAGCCTTTCCGGCGCATCGCGGAAAACTTCTCGGCGCCGTCACCTCCGGCAGGGCCGCACCGCGGAACCCTGCGCGTGACGGGGCGCGTATGACTTCTCAGATACACCCAGGAAAAACCCAAATCCGTCCGGCCGTGCACGGGAAAAGGGAGATTGTGCAAGCCGGGTCCAACCGCAAGGAATGCCGGCGAAAGGGGAGTGTGTTCCCCTCATCCACCGCCCGCAGCCGCCGCAAAGCCGCGGACAGATAACAAAAAAAGCCGGAACAACAGTTCCGGCTGTATGCCTAAAAAAGAATCCCGCCCGGTCGTCTGCGGATGAATCAAACCTACCCTTACGGACAGGTGGGTGCCCTGCCAATGGTTTCATGCTCCCGCATCGAGCCTCCAGGGTGGACCCTGACGGGGCGGTCTGCAATCCCCCACCGGACTCCAGGCTCCCGATGGATGATTAGTAGGATCATATATTCCGCAACAAGTCGTGCCGGGCAGGATTACTGCCGGGTTGGGGGCCGGCCCGGTGGAGGGCTCAGCCGATGTCGAAGCTGTCGCTCAGACGCTTCTCAAACAGAGCGCCGACTTCCATCAAGGTTTCGTCGTCGTCCACCACGTCGAGGTACTCGCCGTCGGCGTCCTCGCCGACGCTGAGGATCACCAGCTGGGCGTCCTCGTCGATGTCCTCTTCGTTCTCAACATATTCCACGACGGCCAGATAATGGACGCCCTTGTGGTCCAGCGCATCAATCACCTCAAAGGTAATTTCGTTGCCGTTCTCGTCCTCGAGGGTCATCAGGTCGGGCTCGTATTCGTTCTCAGCCCCGGGGGTCTTCATTTCCTCAGCCATCGTTCCAAACTCCAGTCTATGAATGCACATCTGGGACCGTTGTGCGGTCCCCGTCCTGCATATAGTGTAGCGTTTTTTGGCCGCCTCGTCAAGATGGTAAATCATGAAAAACGGTTTTTTGCAGTTTTCACACAAGTGCCCTCGCGCCGGGGGGCGTTCTGTGGTATACTGAACATTAAACAGCCGGTGCAGATCCGGCCTTGTCCATGGGCTGCATGGTACATGATATGACGCAAGGAGAAAAGTATGTCTGGTAAATGGAAACGGGCCGCGCTGGCCCTTGTTTTGGTGCTGGGTCTGAGCCTGGCGGGCTGCCAGAAGGGCAGCTCCGGCCCGGCCGGGGGCGGGATCAAACGCCCCGAGACCATCGAATCCGCCGAGCTTCAGTTCACCCATCCGGTGTCGGGGGATACGGTGGCGGTGTTCGATACGTCCGCCGGGGTGTTCCGGGCGGTGCTCTTCCCTGAGGAAGCCCCCCAAGCCTGCGCCAATTTTGTGGGCCTGGTCCAGGCCGGGTACTACAACGGCCTGACGGTGACCCGGGTGGAGTCGGGCTTTGTGGTGGAGGCCGGGCAGGACGCTGCCGGCGGTTCCACCACCATCTGGAACGGCAATGGCTACCCGCCGGAATACACCGACAAGCTCCACCACTATTCGGGGGCCCTGTGCGCCGCCATGACCGACGCCGGGGAGGGCGGCAGCGTCTTTTATGTGGTCCAGACCGCCCCCGGCATGGAGCAGGAGCTGCTGGACCAGATGACGGCCCAGGGCTGGCGCCAGGAGATCATCGACGCCTATACCGCTGCCGGCGGTGCGCCCTATCTGGACTACACCGACACGGTGTTCGGCCAGGTGTATGAGGGGATGGAGGTGGTGGACGCCATCGGCGCTGCCGCCGTGGACGAAAACCAGGTCCCCGCCGAGGCCATCACCATCAACAGCGTCACCCTGGAAACCTGTCCGTAAATCTTATTCCTCGCCGGGGTGGTTTTTCCGCCAGGCCAGGTAATTTTCCAGAATCACCGAGGCGCTCACCGAGTCCAGAATGGCCTTCCGCTTTTTGCCGAAGGTGCCGCTCTCGCTCAGGAAACCGGCGGCGGTGATGGTGGTCTGGCGCTCGTCCCACATCCGGACGTGCAGGCCGCTCATCTCTGCCACCATGTCCCCCAGCTTGCGGCTTTTCTGGGCCCGGGCTCCCTCGGTGCCGTCCATATTCCGCGGCAGGCCGATGACAATCAGCCCGGCGCGGTTTTCTTTGGCCGCCTCGCAGATTTTGGCCGCCACTTTGACCATGGCCTTTTCTTCGATCTGGGGCTTGATGGGGGTGGCCAGGATTTCGCTGGGGTCGCAGACCGCCAGCCCGGTGCGGCTGTCGCCGTAATCAACTGCTAAAATTTTCATCGGAACGCTCCTTTGCTTTTTGCTTTGCAGGCCTATTCTACCACATCCGCCGCAGGCGGCGCAATGGGGCGTTTTCTTTGGACCAAAGGGAGGTATTGCGCCATGCTGAAACTGGTGTTGGGAGGCTCGGGCAGCGGGAAAACCAGCTGGCTCTACGCCCGTCTGGCCGAGCGGGCCGCCCGGGGAGAGTACAGCATCCTGCTGGTGCCGGAACAGTTCACCTCCTCCACCGAGGGCCGCATCTACCGGGAACTGGGGGACGAGGGCTCGGGCTATGTGGAGAGCTTTTCCTTCACCAGCCTGGCCGAACGGATTCTGTCGGAGGAGGGCGGCTCTGCCGTCCAGACCCTCACCGACGCGGGCCGGGTCACCCTGGTGCGCCGCGCCCTGGAGGAGCTGCAGGACAATGTCCACTACTATTACCGCCACCGCCACAGCGCGGCCTTCTGCCAGCTGGCCGCCGAGACCATCGACGAGCTGAAAAGCGCCGGCGTCACCGGGGAGGACTTTGCCCGTCTGGCCCAGGGCTGCGGCCCCGAGAGCGGACGGCTGGGGGAGCTGGCCCTGATTTATGAGGGCTACGAGACCCTGCTGGCCCAGACCGGCATGGACCCCTCCGACCGGATTCAGCTGGCGGCGGACCGTCTGGAAGCCGCCCTGGCCGAGGGCCGGATGCCGTCCTTTCTGGAGGGCCGGGCGGTGTTCATCGACGAATTCGACACCTTCAACGCCCCCAAACAGCGGCTGATGGGGGCCATGCTGGCGGCGCTGCCCCAGGTGACGGTGGCCCTGTGCGACGACGGCTCCCCCGCCGAACCCGGGGATTTGAGCCTCTTTTCGGGTGCCAAGGGGGTGGGGGCCCAGCTGCGGCGTCTGGCCCGGAAAAACGGGTCGGAGGTGGCGGTGCCCCTGCTGCTGAAACAAGACCTTCGCCATCAGGACGCCCCCTCCCTGGCGGCTCTGGGGGAGCTGCTGGCCGCCGGCCGCTGCACCCCGCCGCCGGGGCCGGCGGGAGAAATCCGGCTTTATCCGGCCCCCAGCCGGGAGGAGGAAGCCCGGGCCGCCGCCGGCGCCATCCGGCGTCTGATGGCTCAGGGAGTCCGCTGCGGCAAAATCGCGGTGGTCTGCCGGGACCTGGACAAGTACCGGGCCGCCGTGCGGTATGAATTCCGGATGGCGGGGATTCCCCTCTGGTGCGACGAGGCCACCACACCGGCCTTCAGCGCCCCGGCGGCGGCCGTTACCGCCCTGCTGGAACTGGTCCGGGGGGCGGACTACACCGAACAGCTGTCGGCCCTGGTGAAAACCGGGCTGACCCGCCTGCCGGAGGACCGGGTCTGCGCCCTGGAAAACTATGCCTATACCTGGTCGCCCCGGGCGTCGGAGTGGCGGGAGGAATTCAAAAAGAGCCCCCGTGGCTTCGGCGGCGAAAAGCTCACCGCCGAGGAACAGGACAACCTGAAAAAGGCCGAGGAGGCCCGGGCCTTTCTGATGGGGCCCATTGAGACCCTGCGCAGCCGCTGCCGGGAGGCCAGCGCGGAACAAATCAGCAAGGCCCTGTGGTTCTGCCTGGAGGCCCTGGGGGCCGAGGAGGCCCAGAACCAGCAGGTGGAAGCCCTGCGGTTGGTCCGGGGCATCCCGGCCGCCGAGGAGGCTGCCCGGGAGTGGAACGTGGTGATGGACCTGCTGAACCAGATGGCTCAGCTGCTGGGCAGCGAGACGGTGGCCCCGGCGGAATACGCCGAGCTGTTCGGGCTGCTGCTGCGCTCCTCTGACCTGGGGCATATCCCCCAGACCCTGGACGCCGTCATGCTGGCCTCGGCGGGCAAGATGCGTCTGGACGCCCCGGACTATGTCTTTGTGCTGGGGGTGGCGGAAGGGGAATTCCCCGCCGCGCCGGGCCAGACCGGCCTGCTGACCCACGCCGACCGGGACGCCCTGATGCGGCAGGAAATCGAGCTGCCCGACTGCTTTGAAAACCGTGTGGTCCGGGAACAGGTCTGCTTTTACAAGGCCATGACCGCCCCTGCCAGGGGGCTGTGGATCAGCTGGCCCAAGGGGGCGGGGCTGACCCTCTCGGCGGCGGCCCAGCCCATCGCCGACGCGCTGAACCCGCCTGCCCCCGACCTGACCCTGCTGGATATGGCGGCCACCCCCGGCAGCGCGCTGGACTGTCTGGGGGGCGGCTGGCCCCTCACCGACATGGAGCGGGCCAGCCTGACCCAGGCTCTGGCGGGCAGCGGCAGCGCCGGCCTGGACCTTTTGACCCGGATGGCCCAGAACCCGCCCCATCACATCCAGGACCTGGCGGCCCTGGGCGGGCTGCTGGGGCCGGAGCTGGCCATTTCGCCCAGCCAGATGGAGGCCTATTCCAACTGCCCCTATGGCTATTTTCTGCGGTATGTGCTGGGCCTCAAGCCCCGCAAGAAAGCCCGGCTCTCGGCGGACCAGAGCGGCACCCTGATGCACTGGGTGCTTCAGATGGCGCTGGACCCTCATCCCGGCTCCGACAACCCCTGCAAGGGCGCTCTGCCCGCGCCCTTTGCCCAGCTGACCGACAGCCAGCTGGGAGCATTGGCGGCGGGACTGGTGGATGAATATGCCCGGCGGTACCTGCCCGAGGACACCGCCCGGCTGCGGTATCTGCTCTCCCGGCTGAAAAAGAGCATGGCGTCCCTGCTATGCTATCTGCGGGACGAGCAGGCCCAGAGCAGCTTTTCCCCGGCGGCCTGCGAGCTGAAAATCGGCGCGGGAGCCGGCGCCGTCCAGCCCCAGACCTATCATTTGTCCAACGGGCGGACGGTGCGGCTGGTCGGCACGGTGGACCGGGCCGACGAATGGGTGGAGCAGGACGGCACCCGCTGGGTGCGGGTGGTGGACTACAAGACCGGCACCAAAAAGCTGGACCTGAAAGAAGTCTACTGCGGCCTGGACTGCCAGATGCTGCTGTACCTGTTCAGCCTGACCCGGGACGAGCAGGGCCGCTTTGCGGGGGCGGAGCCGGCGGGTGTGCTCTACCTGCTGGCCGACCCCAACCCCTCCACCGCAGCCCGGGCCGCCGCCGGTCCGGCCGCCCCCTGTCAGCTGGACGGCCTGGTGCGGGACGAGGAAAAACTCTTTGACGCCATGGACCCCGAAAAGACCGGGCGGTATCTGCCCTTCACCTGGGTGAACGGCAAACCCAGCCCCTGGCAGAAGGCCCGGAGGGCCGACGCCGCCAAGCTGAACCGCATCGAGGCCCACCTGGACAACCTGGTCACCGGCATGGGAGAGCGGCTCTATGGCGGCGAGATCGGGGCCGCGCCCCTGATTGCGGGGCGGAGCCCCTGCCAGTGGTGTGACTACGGGTTTGTCTGCTGCCACGAGCTGGGCCAGGACGAGCGGATTGTGAAAGACCTGGCCCCCGACAAGCCCTTTGAAGAAACCGAAGGAGAGGAGGAAGCGCCATGACCCCCAAATGGACACCGGCCCAGCAGGCCGCCATCCAAGACCGGGGCGGCGGGCTGCTGGTAAGTGCGGCGGCAGGCAGCGGCAAGACCGCTGTGCTGACCGAGCGGGCGGTGCGGCTCATCACCGACCCCCACCACCCGGTGGACGCCGACCAGCTGCTGATCGTCACCTTTACCAATGCGGCCGCCGCCGAGCTGCGGGCCCGCATCGGGGAAAAGCTGCTGAATCTCAGCCAGGCGGACCCTGCCAACGGTTGGCTTCGCCGCCAGCGGATGCTGCTGCAGCGGGCCCCCATCTGCACCATCGACGCCTTCTGTCTGGATCTGCTGCGGCGGCACTTTGAGGCGCTGGATATCCCGCCCGACTTTGTCCCCGCCGACGCCGGCAGCGTCCAGGTATTGCGGGAGACAGCCCTGGCCGACACCCTGGAACAGGCCTGCCAAAACCCCGACTTCTGCGCCTTTGCCGACCTGTACGGCAAGGGCCGCAGCGACGATGCCGCGGGCCGGGCGGTGCTGCAGGTTTATGACTTCCTGCGGGCCCTGCCCGACTACCACAAAAAGATGGACGAGATGCTGGCCCCCTGGCAGCAGGAGGGCAGTTTTGCGTCGTCGTCGTGGCATGATTTGCTGTTGGAGCTGGCCGGACAGCGGGCCCGGGCGGCCTGCGGGCTGCTGCGGGCGGCCTTTGCCGACTGCCGGGCCGACCTGGAAGAGGAGCGGGCCCGGGCGGAGGAGAGCAAAAAGACAGCCGCGGCCCGGGCCTCTGCGGCCGCCAAGGTCAACGATAAATTTGCCGAGCCCCTGGAACGGCTGGAATCGGCCCTGACCCTGTTGGAGCGGGTGGAACAGCTGGCCGGGGCGGGGGAATGGGAGGCCCTGTACGACCTGCTGACCCCCTATGTGCTGGGGATGGAGCCGGAGCCGGGCCTGAAGGGGATGAAAGGCCGTCTGGCCGGTCCCCGGAAGGCCGCCGTCCGCACCCGCGCCAATGAGGCGGCGGGATTGTTTGGGGAAATCCTGGACCTGATTCCCTGCAGCGAGGCCGAGGCCGAACAGGACCGGGCCCTGGCCGCCCCCCGTCTGGCGGCCCTGATGGAGGCGGTGCGGGACTTTGACGCCCGGTTCAGCGCCAAAAAGCAGGAGCGGAAGCTGCTGGAATTCAGCGACTTTGAGCACCTGGCCCTGAAACTTCTCCGGGGCCCCGACGGCCGGCCCACCCCTCTGTGCGAAGGCATCCGGGCGGGCTATGGCGCGGTGATGGTGGACGAGTACCAGGACACCAACGCCCTGCAGGACGCCCTGTACGCCTGTCTGGCGGCCCCTGACGGGGGCAATCTGTTCCTGGTGGGCGACCTGAAACAGAGCATCTACCGGTTCCGCCAGGCCGACCCGGCCATCTTCCGGGAAAAATTGGAGACCTGGCCCCCGCTGCCCGGCGGGCGGGCCCGCCCGGAGCCCGATGGCCCCGCCCAAAATGCCATGCTGGCCCTGGATGCCAACTTCCGGTCGGCCCCGGCAGTGGTGGAGGGGGTCAACTTCTTCTTTGAGCAGCTCATGAGCCCCGATCTGGGCGATACCGCCTATGGAGAGGGCCAGCGGCTGGTCTGCGGCGCTCCGGGGGAATACCAGGGCGCGGTGGAGGCCTGTCTGCTGCCCGACGACGAGCAGGAGACCGACGCCGCATGGATTGCCGGGCGGATTGAGGCCCTGGTGGCGGCGGGGGAGCCGGTGCGGGAGGGCAGTTCCACCCGGCCGGTGCGGTATGAGGATTGCTGCATCCTGCTGGCGGCCCGGGCGGAATTTCCGGTGTACACCCGTGCTCTGGCGGACCGGGGCATCCCGGTCTATGCCGACGCCCGGGAAAACCTCTTTGAAGCGCCCCACATCCGGCCCCTGGTGGCCCTGCTGAAAATCATCGACAATCCCGCCCAGGACATCTACCTGGCGGCGGCCATGCTGGGGCCTGTCTTTGGCTTCACCGACGACGAGATGGTGAAACTCCGGGCCCGCAAGAGAGGCGGCAGCCTCTACGGCGCGGTGGCGGAAGTGGCCGCCGGGGAGGGAGAGGACGCCTTTTCCTGCCGGGTGCGGGGCTTCTACGCCCGCCTCACCGAGCTGCGGCGGATGGCCCGCAGCATGCCGGCGGAACGGCTGCTGGAGGAGATTTTCGCCTCCACCGGCTATCTGGCGGCCCTGGGCGCCATGGAAAACGGCCAGCGGCGCCGGGAGGATGCCCGGCGGTTTGCGGCCTTCTGCGCCGGGGCGGGCAGCGGGGGCATTTCGGCCCTGGTCCGCTCCATTGAGGCGGCCAGCGACGCTGGCGGCGAGACCGGTGACACGGTGCCCGGGGCCGCCCGGCCCGGCTGCGTCACCATTATGACCATCCACCGGTCCAAGGGCTTGCAGTTCCCGGTGGTCTTTCTGGCCGACACCGCCCGGAAGTTCAACGCCGCCGACCTGCGGGAGCCGGTGCTCCTCCACCGGGTCTACGGCGCGGGCCTGCGGCTGCGGCAGGAGGGGGGCGAGCTGTACAAGACGGCGGCCTATACCGCCCTGGCCGCCGTCCACGAGCGGGAGATGCGCAGCGAACAGATGCGGCTGCTGTATGTGGCCCTGACCCGGGCCCAGGACCGTCTGATTCTGACCCTGCCTCTGGGGATAACCCGCACGGCCAATCCCCTGGAAAAGGCCGCGGCCTTCCTGGCGGCGGATGCGGGCCCGGTGCTGTACAGCCAGTGCAATTCCTTTGCGGGATGGCTGCGGGCCGCGCTGCTGGTTCATCCCAACGGCGGCCCCCTGCGGCGGCAGGCGGGGGATCTGCAGCTGCCCTTTGTCCGGACCGACAGCGTCATTACTCTGACCATCCCCGACCCGGCCCAGCCGGTGGCCCCGCCGGAACCTCCCGCCCCGGTCCCGGCGGACCCCGCCCTAGCGGCGGCTTTGCGGGACAATTTTGCGTGGCAGTACCCGGCGGCAGGGCTGGCGGCGGTGCCCGCCAAGGTCAGCGTCACCAGTATTGTCCACAAGGCGGGGGAGGTCACGTTGGAGCGGCCCGCCTTCCTGGCCAAGGACGGCCTGTCCGCCGCCGAGATGGGCACCGCCCTCCACGCCTTTATGGAGCACGCTGACTTCGACGCGCTGGCCGGACCTTCCCGGCAGGGCGGCCAGGCCCTGGACCAGGCCCTGGCCGCCGAGCGGGACCGCCAGACTGCGGCCCGGCTCACCGCCCCCGAAATCGCCCAAAAGCTGGACATTGCCCGGCTGGCCCGGTTCTTTTCGGGGGAGGCCTTCGGGCGGGTGCTGGCGGCGGAAAAAGTCCTGCGGGAGTACGCCTTCATCACGGCTCTGCCGGCGGGGGCGGTGCTGGCCGCCCAGGGCCAGGCCCCCGAGGAGATGCCCCCCGCCGTCCGGGGGGAACAGGTGCTGGTGCAGGGCATCGCGGATATCCTGCTGGTGTTCCCCGATCATCTGGAACTGCTGGACTACAAGACCGACCGGGGCAAGACCGAGGCCGAGTTCCTGGCGGCCTACCGCCCCCAGCTGAACCTCTACGCCCTGGCGGTGGAAAAGCGCTTTGCACCCCGCAAAGTCACCTATAAGGGGATCTATTCCTTCGCCCTGGGCCGCCTCATTGACGCCGACTGAGACAAAAAGAAAACTCCGTGCCTTCCCTCTGGGGGAAACACGGAGTTTTTTGTATTTCTCAGCTCTGGTGGGGCTGGGGACGGAAGACCACTTCGCCGGTGGCAGCGTCCATGGACTCCACAATGGCCAGGGACTCCAGCTGGATGCCCCGGGCGCGGACCAGATCGCCGCCCGGCTGGAAGCCTTTTTCCACGGCGATGCCGATGCCTTCCACCGTGGCGCCGGCCTCCTGGGCCAGGGTCAGCAGGCCCATCAGGGCGCAGCCGTTGGCGAGGAAGTCGTCCACGATCAAAACATGATCGTTGGGGGTCAGGAACTTTTTGGAGACAATCACGTTGTAAATCTTCTTGTGGGTGAAGGACTGGATCTGGGTCTCGTAGTTGTCATAGTCCAGATTGATGCTCATGGCCTTCTTGGCAAAGACCACCGGCACGTTCAGCTCGCTGGCCACAATGGCTGCAATGCCGATGCCGCTGGCCTCGATGGTCAGGACTTTGTTGATGGGCTTGCCGGCGAACAGCCGCTTCCACTCCCGGGCCATCTCCCGGAACAGGGGAATGTCCATCTGGTGGTTGATGAAGCTGTCGACCTTCAGCACTCCGCCCTCGCGGATGATGCCGTCTTTGCGGATGCGCTCTTCCAAAAGTTTCATGGCCTGGTTCCTCCCTCCGCCTGACGGCGGTTTCACTTCTTCTCTCAATACACAACAGTATACCGGATTGAGGCAGGGGTGGCAATAGCTTTTTGCGCGAAAATTTTACAAAAACCGCGCCTTTTTACAGCCCCCTTTTGGGCGGGGGCCTCTTGTACTTTTGCCGGTTTTTGATTATACTTGTGGTCAACGGAGAAAACATTTTCCGGGCGGGGGCTTCACACGGCCCGCCGCCGCAACGACAGCCGGCGGGGCTGCCCGCCGTCACAGAGGGGGAGAGCAGATCATGAAAACCGGATTGGTTTTGGAAGGCGGCGCCATGCGCGGCATGTTCACAGCGGGCGTCACCGATGTTTTGATGGAACACAACGTCACCTTTGACGGGGCGGTGGGCGTTTCGGCCGGGGCGGTGTTTGGCTGCAATTACAAGTCGCACCAGCCCGGGCGGGTTATCCGCTACAATCTGGCCTACTGCAACGACAAGCGCTACGCCAGTATGCACAACCTGCTGCACACAGGCGACTTGTACAGCGAGCAGTTCTGCTACCACGATATCCCGGAAAAGCTGGACCCGTTTGACACCGAGACGTTTGCGGCGTCCCCGATGGAATTCTTTGTGGTGTGCACCGAGCTGCGGACCGGCGACCCCGTCTATCACAAGTGCCGCACCGGCAGCGAGGAGGACCTGAAATGGATGCAGGCCTCCGCCTCCATGCCCCTGGCGGCCCGCACGGTAAAGATCGGACCCCACCGCCTGCTGGACGGAGGGATTGCGGACTCCATCCCGGTGCGGTTCCTGGAATCCATCGGCTACAAAAAGAACCTCATCATCCTGACCCAGCCCAAGGGCTTTGAGAAAAAGAAAACCAAGTTCCTGCCCATCATCCGGGCACGGTACGCCCGCTATCCGGCCTTTGTGGCCGCGGCGGCCGACCGCCACGAGCGCTACAACGAGACCCTGTCCTATATCTCGATGCTGGAGGAGGCCGGCGACGCCTATGTGATCCGCCCGCCCATCCCCCTGGAGATCGGCGCCATGGAGCGGGACCCCCGGGAGCTGCAGCGGGTCTATGACACCGGCCGCGCCGTGGCCGAAAAGCAGCTGGACCAGATCCAGACCTTCCTGCTGCGGGCCAAAGCGGAGCTGTAAAATCCAAAACGAAAAAATCCCGTGTCCCCCAAAGGGACACGGGATTTCTTTTGCGTTTGCTTACCGGTTGGACAGCTTGCCCAGCAGGGTGATGACCAGGATGATGGCCACAATCACGATAAAGATGCCCACCATGCCGATCAGCATCATCGGCAGGGTCTGGGACAGGGAAGCGAAGTTCATATGCAAAGCCCTTTCTTATGGTAACATGGAGAGGCCGGGCCCGCCGCAGGCAGGCGCCGGGACAGCGGGACGGAGGATCAGACCCCCATCAGGGCCAGCAGCAGGCCGCCGGCGATGACGGAAGCGATCTGACCCGAGACGTTGACGCTGATGGAGTACATCAGCAGGAAGTTCTGGTTGTCCTCGGCTAGGCCCATCTGGTTGACCACACGGCCGCTCATGGGGAAAGCCGAAATGCCGGCTGCGCCGATCATGGGGTTGACCTTTTTGCCCTCGGGCAGGAAGATGTTCAGAACCTTGGCGAAGATGACGCCGCCGGCGGTGTCAAAGACAAAGGCGAACAGGCCCAGAGCCAGGATCAGCAGGGTGTCGGGGCGGACGAACTTGTCGGCGGTCATCTGGCTGGCCACGGTCATGCCCAGCAGGATGGTGATGAGGTTGGCCAGGGCGTTCTGGGCGGTCTCGCTGAGGGAATTCAGGACGCCGCACTCACGCAGCAGGTTGCCGAACATCAGGAAGCCTACCAGAGCCACGCTGGCGGGGGCCACCAGGCCGGCCAGGATGGTGACCACCACAGGGAACAGGATGCGGGTGGTGCGGCTGACGCTGCCCTTCTGGTAGGACATGCGGATGCAGCGCTCCTTCTTGGTGGTCAGGGCGCGGATGACAGGGGGCTGAACGATGGGCACCAGGGCCATGTAGCTGTAGGCGGCCACCATGATGGGTCCCAGATAGTCGGACATCAGGGTGTTGGCCACGAAGATGGCGGTGGGGCCATCGGCTGCGCCGATGATGGCGATGGAAGCGGCGTCCTTCAGGGGGAAGAACAGGCCCGCGATGCACAGGGTGAAGAAGATGCCGAACTGGGCCGCAGCGCCGAACAGCATCAGCCAGGGTTTCTCCAGCAGGGGGCCGAAGTCGATCATGGCGCCGATGCCGATGAACAGCAGCAGGGGGAACAGTTCGTTGGACATGCCTGCCTCAAACAGAACCGACAGGGGGCCTTCGGTGTCGCCCTGGGTGATGGCGCCCGACAGGGGCAGGTTGACGAGAATGGTGCCGAAGCCCATGGGCAGCAGCAGGCTGGGCTCCATTTTTTTGGCAATGGCCAGATAGATCAGCAGACCGCCGACGACCCACATCACCAGCATCTGCCAATTCAGGTTCCCGAAGTTCGAGAACAGCTCCAGGAATTGTTCGAGAAAATTCATTGTTTCCAAAATACCTCCTTCACGGTTTGAGCGGACCGCGGCGAAGGCTGGGAACGGACGGCTGTTTTTGCACAACAAAAAAGACCCGTCAGCCGCTACCGTCCAGGCAGATGCCCGCGGGGGGAGATAAAACCCCTCGTCCAACCTTGTCGCCGCTGACATTATTATAAAGTACAGCCTGAAAAAACACAAGAGAAAACAGGATTTTGTCGGCGGAAAGGGGCCTGGGCAAAAAACCGAAAAATACCCGTTGACAAAATCTGCCTTCGGTGATAAAATAAGCAAGCGGTCCGGAAAACTACGGCAGCGCAGGGGGAGAGTCAAATGTCTTCCCAAAGGGTTCCGACAGAAATCCAAAAGAAATCTGAAAAAACTCTTGACAAGGCGCTTCACCTGTGGTAAAATAAACGAGTCGTCCGGCAAACGAAACGGACACCGCGAAAATGAATATGGGCGTGTTCCCGAGTGGCCAATGGGGACAGACTGTAAATCTGCTGCTTAATGCTTCGGTGGTTCGAATCCACCCGCGCCCACCAAATCAGAAAAATCCGAACCTTTTTCCTGTAGGAGAAGGGTTCGGATTTTTCATTTTCCTGGGCGAATTGAACCAAGGCATCTCTCCAAAAGCGCAGAGAGATTGATTTATTTCATTTCGGTTTGAAAAAGATGTTTATGAAAGAAAAGGATGAGGAATTTCCAAGGGGATTAAGATAAGATGATAAACGGAAGTACAAATGAATTTATAGATAGAATTTCCACATGCCAGGATACCGTGTTTATCTATAAAGGTAAAAAGTATTGGTTTCAGGGATATATGCCCAATGAAAACACTGTCCATATGGAAATTTTCCAAATAGATCCTGCTAAAGAAGGCTATGTTTGGGAATATAACGGTTCGTCTATCACTGAAGGACAGGAAGAGTTTCAAATTGCCCCTATTTTTGATGGAAAGACTTTTTGGGAAGTCGAACAGGAAATGGAGTGGGTGGATTGCTGATTGTACGGATACGTCGAAGAGCTAGAATAGTCTGATTCGTTCTTCTTGGTTGAAAAATAAAAAAAGGGTGCGTCCCGAAGGACGCACCCAACTTGAAAAAAGCTGTGTATGGATGTCAGGGCGTTCCCCGTTGGGAACGTCCTGATTTTCTTTTGCCGGGCAGCGGGCCTGCTCTGCCTGCCATGCGGCAAATGCTTTCTGGTCTTCTTCATTGTTGAAGCTTTCCAGAATCGCCGGATAAAAACATCGGGCCAGTCGCTCGATGACTTCGTCCGGGTAAGAAGAGTTGTTTACAGCTTTTTTCTTATTCAACGACACCTCCTATTCTGGTCCACACACCCAGTTGATCGGAAGCTTTGAAGCCCCGTGTGGAAAAGCCGACGTTCATACTTTGAAAGCCGGTAAATTTTACAAGCAGGAACACAAAACACGTGCCCCATCCGGCATTTTCTCCCAAGTTTTTAAAGGAAGTATAAACCAGCCCACCTCAATCCCACCCTAACGGAGCTGGACAGAATGAAAAACTACGCCGATTGTTCTTGTTCTGACCCTAGCACTTCTGACAGGCTAAAACCCAACGCAGCCAGATAGGCAAGATGCTTTTCCAGAATAGCCTGCACAGCTTTTCTCTGTTCTGAGTCGGTAAGCAGTGTGGGCGTTTGTTTGAAGATGGTCTCCCAGCTTTCCTGCATAGAAGCAACGGCGTTGGCAAGCTGACCGTAAATGGAGGAGGTTTCTTCAAGGACTGACTTCCTCTCGCCTGGGGGTGGTGCCAATGACGGCTCGCTTGATGCACTTTTCTCCGTTTGAAATAATTTCTGCTTGGCGGCAGGCTTTGCCCTGGACTGAGGGTTCTTGATCTGCTCCAGAAGGGCGTCATAATCCGCCGGCCTGGCCTTGGCCAAACGCTCAAAGAGTGCGTCCGGCGCCTTCAAATCACCCGAAAGGACCTGCCGCCGGATGCCGGGACACAACTCCTCTGCGAGGTCCACGCCTGCGGCGAACAGTGCCGCCCGACGGACAGCGCTGGCGCTGATATGGTTTTCCCGCGCGATCCGTTCACAGGTTTTCTCAGCGGTCTGCTTGTGTTCATTTTGAGCACCGGCAGACGGGACCGGGCGCGTGTGCTGGTTTCCATGAAATCCATCAGCCTGCTTTTCGGCGTCGTACTGCTTGCCCATCAGAAACTTTTTCTGTTCTGGGGTCAGGTTCCGACGGCCAAGTTGATGTTTGCAAATCCAGACGAGGACTTCATCTCTTGTTTCCAGCTCCAAGTTACGGACAATGCATGGGATTTCCGGGTGGCTTTGCAGAATTTCATAGCGGTTGTGTCCGTCCACAATGGTGCCGTTCCAAACAAGGATCGGAGCCAACAGCTCGCCCTCGGCCAAAATGTTTTCCTCCAGCTGTTTGCGTTCATCCTGGGTCAGGGGTGGAATCTGTGCCTTGAATTCAGGGTCAATGTGCAATGTCTGTGTCATGCAGCCCTCCTTCCTGTACCTGGTGGCGATCCTTTCGATGGAGGGTCGACAACAGATTTTGCTGTGCGGTGCTGAGTTCTATCCATGCCTTTTTTGCTTCACGATACGACTCATAGAACTGGGCTTTTTCCGAGATTAGCTGTTCGCGTTCCGCTTCCAGTTGTTTCAGGCTTGGCAGCTTGGTGATTTTTTGGGCTTTAAAATAGGCGGCTGCCGCTTGGTAAGCTGTCAGTTCGGCGCGGTGCTGTTCCCGAAAGACTTCCGGTTTTTTTGCAGTCTTGACCTGCTGGGCAAACTTCCGGTTCTGGAGATAGGATGAAACATGGTGGCTCAGTTCCCGGTTGGACTTGATGCGGTTTTCCAGGTCTTTCACCACCTTGAGACTCTCGTCTCGTTTTTCCTGAAGTTCAGTTACGCGGGCGTCCAGTTCTTCCTCGCTGTTCAGGTTGTACCGGGTGAAAAGCGCTATAGATTTTGCCAGCTGTTTGAGATTGAAAATCTTGGCCCAGTGCTCGTAGCCTGCGCCCTTGCCTGCGGCCAGCTTGGCCTGAATGTCAATCAGGCGGCTGATGCAGTCGGGGTGAGGATCAGAACTGTAGAGTTTGGCGGTTTTCTTTCGTTCGGCATTCTCTGCGAGAACAGCCAGAACTTTATCTTTGGAAAAATCATCGCCCAGCTTGCGGGAGGAGATGGGCTTGGTGCGGCCGGCGGTGAGGTAACTGAACCGGCCGCGGCTTTCACGAACCGTGACGCCATACTCCTGCAAAAGCTGAGTGGAAAATTCCTCCAAGCTGGTAACCTTGGCCAGAACAGAACGGATTTGCCGACGAAGGGCTGCTTTCTCGGTTTCATATTTGGTTTGCCGGATGGGCTGACCGGAAGCGGCTGCCTTCTGGTTGGCGTGGTCGAGGCGGCGCTGGCCGCGCCGCAGCGCCCAGTATTCCCGTTCTGTAATCCGTTCACCAGTGCCGTTCAGCAGATCGATCTGGTAGAGTCCGGCCCCCTGGCAAAGCTCCATGGTCTCGACCCGCAGGTGCCGGAGCATCGCGGCCGTGCAGCGATGCTTTATGCCCTCCTTCCAGTCACAGGGCTTTTCCATATAGGGCTGGCGGGGAATCTCCCGCACCCGGACGCTGCCGATGACAATGTGAAGAAGTTTCAGTGCATCTTCTCCGCCGCCGGTGACAACAATGGTTTGCTTGATGGGTTTGGTGCGTAAGCAGCGGCGAAGCAGGGTGGACATGTTGACATGGAGAATCTCGCACATGATCTCCAGGTCCCGCTTTTCTTCTGGGGTGACTCTGAACTTGATGAGCTGCGTTTTCCTCGGTGTGCCGCTGTGCTGAGTTTTGTGTCTAGTCGAACGAGTGTTGGTGTTGGTCATTGTACCTCCTTGTCGTTTGACTAGCTCCCATCGAATGTGGGGAGCTATGTATGGTGCGGCGCAGCCGAAGAACGCGCAGAGCGCGAAATGAGCAGGGTTTGGGGAAGGCACTCCCCAACAAGTACGACCGGAGCGTGCGGCATCCATTTCAATTTGTGAAATTGTGGCCACGGGTCGATACTTGCTTTTACTTTTTCCGCCATTTTGAAAATTTTTATTTCAAAACGGTCTCCAATCGGTCAAAGTAGGGAAGTGCACAGTGTCTCCTGCTTGGTGGGGTTGCCGTTCTCATCCGAATTAAGTTCCTGCCCCTGTTTTGCAGCGGCGTTGTCAGGCTCGCCCGCATTTCTGCGGGGTCATGGCGCTGTATCCAGTCCGGACGGCTGATAAAGTTGTCAAGGTACGTATGAAGAATTGCGAGCCGGTTGTCCGGCTGCAAGTCTCTCGAAAAGAAAAAGGCTCCACAGCACCAAAAGATTTTGTCGTGGGTGGATGGCGGCAAAACAGTTTGGTGAAGCTGCGGAGCGGACAAACAAAGCAATGTAGTAGCTTTCGTTGAGTAAAGCGGCTTTGTTGAGGAACAGGGTATCACTGAAAAATGCAAATGTCAACGATATGTCGAACGATTTGGAAAATCCTACAAGAATAGATTTAATCCGTTGGACAGAATAGAAACTTTGGGCTTCCATTGGTGAACGCATAACAGCTTTCAGGTATTTACCGAATCAAGATTCGGCGATAAGATCTATCTTTAAGAACTTGAGAAGTTTTCTCTGCTGTGTTATAGTATATTTGACCATAATAAGATTCCATGAACGCGGGATTTTAAGCAGAACAGCAAGAAGCGGTTCAAGGAGATGCGGCAATGAGTTACAAAGATGAATGGCTTGTAATCGAGGCTAACGATGACATCGATGAGATGGAGCACCGTGAACCCAGCGAGGAATTTTTGTTCTACCGTGCCGTGGCCAACGGCGATGTGGATGCTGTCCGAAAAAATTGCGAACAGGGCCGCTTTATGGATACAGAAGGGGTTGGCGTTTTGTCCAGGGACCCCATTACCAACCTGAAATATCATTTCGTGGTCACCACAGCCATGGTAACGCGGATGTGCCGCCAGCACGGCATGGAGCTGGAACAGGCATTCCGGCTGAGCGATTTTTATATCCAGAAGCTGGACGATATCCATACCGCTGACGAGATCAAGCACCTGCACGACGAGATGGTGATGGACTACACCGAGAAGATGCGCCGTTACCACCACAGCAACACCAACTCCAAGCACATCAATGCCTGCAAGGAATACATCTACGCCCATATCAAGGAGCGAATCACCATTGAAGATCTGGCAGATGCTTTGGGCGTGTCCGCCAGTTATTTGTCGCGGCTGTTTAAAAAGGAAACTGGGATTTCGGTTAGCTCCTACATACGCAACCGAAAAATCGACATGGCCAAGAATTTGCTGCGGTTCAGCAACGACTCGATGATTGACATTGCCAACCGGCTTTCTTTTTCCTCCCAGAGCCATTTTATCCAGCAATTCCGGGAGGTGGTGGGGATGACCCCCAAGAAATACCGTGACACCTACTATATGGTGGAATGGGGGGCAGAGTCTCCCCGCCCGGATCTCGCCGGGAACGGCGTCGGTCTGACCACCTGATCTGAAAACAAAAGCACCGCCGGGTGCTGCCTTCTCCCCAGAGGCAGCACCCGGCGGTCTTTTTTGTGGATCACATGGTGAGGATAATGTTGTTTTCGTCCTGAAGGGCGGAAGCGGGAATGTAGTTGTCCGGCATGGCCTGGCCGTTGAGGGTCAGGCTGCGGCAGCCGGATTCACGATGGCCGGGGTTCTCCACACGGATGTGAAGCCGATGGCCACGGAAGTCTTTTTCCATGGTGAAGGCGTCCCACTCTTTGGGAATGGCGGGGGCCAGGCGCAGGCCGTCCAGATCCGGCCGCAGGCCCAGAATGCCTTCCACACAGCCCACCATCACAGTGGAGGCAGTGCCGGTGAGCCAGTGGACCTGAGAACGGCCGAAGTGTTTGCTGGCCGGCCCTTCGGTGAACTGCCCGTAGCAGTAAGGTTCCAGATGGCGGATTTCGGCCCGGTCATTCTGGGCGGCAGGGGCGTTCTCGGTGAAGTAGCCGAAAGCCCGCTCTCCGTGGCCGCACAGGGCCTCGGCCAGGATCAGCCAGCCCTGGGACTGGGAGAAGATGCCGGCATTTTCCTTGGTGCCGGGGTTGTAAATCACGGCCAGTGCGCCGTCAAAAGCGTGGGCGTGGTAGGGCGGGTCCATCAAAACCGCGCCGTATGCAGTGTTCAGCCGCTGGCTGACCCCCTCCATGACGGTATCCGCCTGGTGCGGATCTGCCAGCCCGCTGATGACGGCCCAGCTCTGGGGGTTCAGCCAGAAGTTGGCCTCGGGTGCGGCAGCTTCGCCGATCTGCTCGCCGGCCTCGGTGAAGCCCCGGATGAACCGGTCGCCGTCCCAGCACAGCTCCTGGATGCGGCTGTGGTATTCCGCCAGCTTCTCATCCAGCCAGCGGACATCCTGGTCGGCGCCGCGATGTGCGGCGAACTGCCGCAGAATCCGCATGGCGTAATAGAACTGGAAGGCCACAAAAGCCGACTCGCCGTTGGCGCCCAGCCGCAGGCAGTCGTTCCAGTCGGCATACAGGCCGGCGGGCAGGCCGTGGGGTCCCAGGTGGTTGAGAGAAAATTCCACCGCCCGCTTGAGGTGCTCGTAGACAGTCCCTTGATCCTTGTTGGCAAAGGGGATCACCTCGTCCAGGAAGGCGAGATTGCCGCTCTCAGCCACATATTTGTAGACGGTGGGGAAGAGCCACAGAGCATCATCGGCCCGGTAGGCGGGATGACCGGTTTCCTTCACATAGGAGGGATCGTCGGGGGTGTCCTCATGGCCGGGGTTGTGGGTGAACTTGACCAGGGGCAGGCCGCCGCCGTTGTCCACCTGGGCCGACAGCATGAAGCGGATTTTCTCGCAGGCCATCTCCGGCTCCAGATGGATGATGCCCTGGATATCCTGGACTGTGTCACGGTAGCCGTAGCCGTTGCGCAGGCCGCAGTAAATCAGGGAGGCAGCCCGGGACCAAATAAAGGTGATGAAGCAGTTATAGGCGTTCCAGGTGTTCAGCATGGTGTTGAAGGCGGGGTCGGGGGTCTCCACCTGCAGGTGGCTGAACCGGCTGTACCATTCAGCCTTGAGGGCGTCTACCTCCTGCTGAACCCGGGCGGCGGGGTCGGCATAGCCTGCCAGGATGGCGGCGGCCTCGGCCGAGGGTTTCATGCCGGTTGCAAACAGGATGGTTTTGCTTTCGCCGGGGGCCAGCTTCACCTTGCAGGAGAGGGCGCCGCAGCTGTTCTCGTTGTAGCTTTCCACGTTGCCCAGATCTCCGGCTGCCACCCCCTGAGGGTTGCCGTAGCCATGGTAAGCCCCCAGGAAGGCGGTCTTGTCCCCGCAGTAGGAGGAGACCGGCGCACCGGCCAGGCCGAAAAACCGCTCGGTTACCGTCTTGTCATCCACATCTTCTCCCTGGGCCAGGGCGTCCAGGTTGCCATGGATCTGCTGGGTGATCCGGTTGCCTTCAAACACAGTCCGGCCGATGAAGAGGGAATACTGGAGGTTGACCTGATCCTGCTCGTAGTTGCTGTGGTTGGTGAACTCAGCATAGCCTGTCAGGGTCAGGCTGCGGTCCCGGTCCGAGTCATTGGTGACGGTGAGGGCCCATACCTCATAGGCTTTGCCCTGAGGCACATAGTAGACAGCCTTGGAGGAGATGCCTGCATAGCTGGCCTCCATCCGGGTATAGCCCATGCCGTGGCAGCACTTGACCTGGTAGTCGTTCAGGTCCTTGGCCACCGGCTGCCAGGAGGCGGACCAAAAGTCCCCGCTGTCGTCATCCCGCAGATAGATATACCGGCCCGGCTGGTCAAACTGGTTGAACACATACCGGAGAATCCGGCCGTTGGCACCCGACCGCTCGAAGCTGTAGCCGCCGGCGTTGTTGGAGATGATGGCGCCGTAGGCCGGCGACCCCAGATAGTTGACCCAGGGGGCTGGGGTGTCGGGGCGATCGATCACATATTCGCGGGCTTTGTCATCAAAATATCCGTATCTCATACTCGTTGCTTTCTGCCTTTTGGGCGTTATCAAAAAATCATTCCTGCCTGTTTTATCCCAGATATACAGTGAAAACCTGTTTCTGCTCGGCGGGCAGAGCCTCGATCACCCGGCGGGGGATGATGACGCTGTCACAGCTGCCTGCACACAGCTCAGCGTCGCCGCAGAGGACTTTCTGAACCCGGTACTGCCCGTATTCCAGCCGCCCGGGATTCTGGCAGCGGATTTCCAGCCGCCGCCCTGCAAAGGTCACATGGACCGAGGCACTGCCCTCGGCGTCAAACTGGGCCGCGGTGAGTTTGGGCTGGAGCAGGAGGTCGCCTGCTTCGCCCCGGACGCCGAAAACCTGGGTGATCATGGTCATCATGTACCAGCTGGCGGCGCCGGTCAGATAGTGATACATCCCCCGGCCGTCGGCCCGGAAATATTCCGGGATGCCGGGATAGATGCGGCTGGTGTCAAAGTCCAGGGCGGTGTCTGCCAGAGTCTTGAGAGCCTTCCAGCCCTCCTGCACAAAACCCCGGCGGTACAGGGCGTTGGCATACATCACCGCCATATGGGAGAAGACCGCCCCGTTTTCTTTTTCACCATAGGCAAAGCCGAACATCCGGCCTAGGTCGAATTTCTGCTCATGAAAATCGGTGTTCAGCCGGTAGCCGCCGATTTCCCTCCGGTAGAGATAGTGGTCAGCGCTGGCTGTGATCCGCCGGATCTGCTGGTCGGTGGCCACGCCGCCCATGATGGCGAAGACCTGGCCGGTCAGCATCATCCGCACGCCCTCGGGGAAGATGCCTTCCACCGCACGGCCGTGATTGTCATAGTAGCTGTTGTACCAGCCCTCCGCCGTGCCGGCGTCGATCCACTCGTGTTTCCGGAGCCAGCCGGTGAGCCAGTCTGCCTTTTGCTCCAGGCTGTCGGCCAGATCCGACAGGCACACTTCCACCCGCTTGCCGCTGATCTGATGGGCGCAGCGGGCTGCGTACTGGGTCAGAATGGTTTGCTTGGCCCGGGCGTCGTCAAAGGTTTCGGTCTGGTCGCCGCACAAAACCAGCAGCTCTTCCAGCACCTGGGTGGTTTTGGACCCGGTGGTCTTTTCCAGAAGCCGAATCATCCCGGCCAGCTCCCGCAGGTTGCCGGCATAGGCGCAGGTGAAGGCGACGCTTTCTCCCCGCTCAGCCGCCATGTCCAGCGCGTCGTTCCAGTCGGCGCCCCGAAGACGGCAGATGTTGTGTTCGCCGACTTCATAGAAAGCGGCCAGCTGCTCGATCAGCAGATGCTCCAGGATGGTGCCGGTGTAGACTTCGCCCTGGCTGGTCCGCTGCCAGCCGCCCTGCTCCGGCTGGTATTCGGCGTCGATTTGGGTGCCGCGCACAGCCTGAGCGTCCTTAAAATAAGGTGCCTGCCGGTTGAGGATTTCCACATCGCCGGTCTGGTCGATGTAGAGCTTGGTGGTCATCTGGGGCCAGAGGGCATGGTCCATCCAGACCCGGGCGATGCCGTTGCGGTCGGCGATGAAATTGCCGTCGCCGGCCCCAATGATGGTGGCGTTGGTGCCGTCGATCCGGACGCCGCCGAAATTTTTCTCAATCATCCGGCCCACGTCCCCGGGTTCCATCAGCAGCAGGGACAGACAGTCCTGCCACAGATCCCGCCAGCCCCGGCCGCCCCGGCCGTAGTCATGGTGGGGGAGGAAGGAGCAGCCGAAGAGCCGCCGCAGGAAGGGCTGGAAACAAACCCATTTCATCAGGTTGTCAAAGTCCGGGTCTCCGGTGCGGAAAGAGACATTGACCTTCTCTTTCCAGTAGCTGCGGGTCTCATCCAGCACGGCCTGCACCTGTTCCCAGCTGTGGTACTTGTTCCAAATGGCGTTGACGGCCTCTTCGCTGTCCTCGACCCCCAGCAGCAGGACATAATGGGCCTGCTGCCCAGGGGCCAGGGTGATGGCCGGGAACCGGAATGCTCCCATGGCCTCCCGTCCTTCCGCCCGGCTGCCCGCTTTGACCCCGGGGTACTGCTCGTAAACGGCCCGGGGATGGAGGTAAGTGCCGCCCTCGCCCAGGAAGGACTCCACGGTGGGGTAGAAAGCCTCCGGCTTCTGGCCCTCCGGCCCAAATCCTTCTACATAATATACTTTGTGGTTGGGCCGGTGGCCCCGCTCGTCAAAGGACATGGTGGGCCGGACCATGACCCCGTTTTCGGTGGTCCAGATCCGGTGGAGCATCGAAGTCACATTCCGGTGGTCCCGGATGTTGTCTGCGCTGCGGCCGTAGAGGGGAACGGCTGCGATGGGGGTCAGCCGGCGGGTTCGATTCTGCTGGTTGCGCACCGTGATGCAGAGGATTTCCACATTGTCCTGCCGGGGACAAAAGGCGGTCACTTCGGTATCGAGGCCCAGGTCCTGGGCGGTGCGCTCCACCGTCTGCCACATCAGGCCGGCGGTGAGCCGGCTGTCATCCTGGGCCGGGGTGAAGCGGTCGGCCTCCTGCCGGGCCGAAGCGCCGGACACCGAAAAAGCCTGCCCGTCCTCATCCACCAGCCAAAAGTTCCGCACGCCGCGGTTGCTGTGGAGATTTTCAGCGCTGACCGGTTCCAGCAAAAAGGTCTCCTGATCGATTTTGGCGTCCCCGCCCCAATTGGGGGTGAGGGAGCTTTTCAGCCCTGTCTCAGAGGCCAGCGGAAAGTAGAGATAACTGACATTTTCCGGCTTGTCCATGGTGAAGCTGCCGTACTTGTCCACGAAATGCAGGTGGTTCATGATACTTCTCCTTTCTATGGTAGGATGTCGGTTTTTATTATATAGAAAGGCGTCTGCGGCAAAAATCAAAACCATGCATCAAAGTGTCAGAATCATGACCCTATTTATCTATCAGCACAAAACGTTGTCAAGAATTTGATATTTTTTATGGAATAATTATATATCCGGCGGGATTTCTTTCGCTATAATAGGGGCACAAAAGACGCCGGGCACCGAGGCCCGGGCCATGAGATTACAGAGGAGGTTCGTACTATGAATGAGAAGAAATCCTGCGCCATCAGCCGCCGCTCGTTCCTGAAGGGCGCCGGCGCCGTGGGCGCTGCCAGCGTTTTGGCCGCTTGCGGCGGGAATTCCACTGCTGCATCGGGCAGCGGCGCAGAGGCTGCGGCGGAAGGCAAAGTGATCAATATCTACAGCTGGAACGACGAGTTCCGCACCCGTCTGGAAGCTGTTTATTCCGAAGTGGCCAGCACCTCGTCCGACGGCACCGTCACCACCCTGAAAGACGGCACCGAGATCCACTGGATCATCAACCCCAACCAGGACGGCGTCTATCAGCAGAAGCTGGACGAGGCCCTGCTGAACCAGGCTTCCGGCTCCACCGACGACAAGGTGGACATCTTCCTGTCCGAGACCGACTACGTCTACAAATACACCGACGCCGAGGCCGACGTGGCCATGCCCCTGACCGACCTGGGCATCGACCCCGACACCGACCTGGCCGATCAGTATCCCTTTACCAAGACCACCGCTTCGGACCAGAACGGTGTCCAGCGCGGTTCCACCTGGCAGTGCTGCCCGGGCCTGCTGGTTTACCGCCGCGATATTGCCAAGGACGTCTTCGGCACCGATGACCCCGCCGCCGTGGGCGAAAAGGTGAAAGACTGGGACACCCTCAAAGCCACTGCGGAAGAGCTGAAGGCCAAAGGCTATTTCACCTTCTCTTCCTACGCCGACACCTTCCGTCTGTACGGCAACAGCATCAGTCAGTCCTGGGTGGCCCCCGGCGAGACGGTCTGCAAAGTGGACCAGCAGATCATGAACTGGATCAGCGATTCCAAGGAATGGCTGGACGCCGGCTACCTGGACAAGACGGTCAAGGGCCAGTTCAACGACGACTGGAACAAGGCCATGGGTTCTGCGTCCAAGGTGTTTGCCTTCCTGCTGCCGGCCTGGGGCATCGACTTCACCCTGGCCCCCAACTGGGACGGCCCCGAAGGAGCCTGGGCTGTCACCAATCCTCCCCAGGAATACAACTGGGGCGGCTCTTACATCCACGCCTGCACCGGCACCGACAACCTGGAGCACGTCCGGGATATCATCCTGGCTCTGACCTCCAATAAAGACAACCTGCTCAAGATTTCCAAGGATTATATGGATTTCACCAATACCGTGAGCGGGATGCGGGATGCTGCCACCGATGATAGCTTTGCCTCCAGCTTCCTGGGCGGCCAGAATGCCTACGAGTATTTTGCACCGGTGGCTGAGAACATCAAGATTGCCCCCCTGTCTTCCTACGACCAGGGCTGCGTCGAGCTGATTCAGAACGCATTCAGCGATTACTTCCAGGGCAATGTGGATTTCGACCGGGCCAAGGAAAACTTCGAGACTGCCATCATGGAGCGCTATCCTGATATCACCGCAGTCGAGTGGGCAGAGTAAGCTGCCTCTCTTTGGAAAGGCCGGCTGCCGCGCACTTTTGCGGCGGCGGTCTTTTACGAGAAAGGAACGGTGACCTATGAAACAACCAAAACGCAAACACCTGAGCTATGCAAAATGGGGATATATCTTTATCATCCCGTTCTTCCTGAGCTTTTTCATCTTTTCCCTGATCCCGCTGGTGGATACCATCCGCTACAGTTTCTATGAGTACTACCGCTCGGGCATCAAAGAGATCGGCCCCAACTTTGTGGGCCTGGAAAACTACAGGAGCCTGCTGGAGTCGGATCTGCTCAAATATGCAGGAAATACCCTGATCCTCTGGCTGATCGGCTTTGTGCCCCAGATCGTCATCGCCCTGCTGCTGGCCAACTGGTTCACCGATATGCGGCTGAAAATCCGGGGCAAACAGTTCTTCAAGGTGGTCATCTATCTGCCCAACCTGATTATGGCTTCGGCCTTCGCCATGCTGTTCTTCGCCCTGTTCTCCAACAGCGGCCCCATCAACTCCATCCTGATGAGCCTGGGGATCACCGATGCGCCCATTGACTTCATGGGGACAACCTTCGGCACCCGCGCCCTGATCGGACTGATGAACTTCCTGATGTGGTTCGGCAACACCACCATCATGCTGATGGCCGCCATCATGGGCATCAGCCCCGAGATCTTTGAGGCCGCCGAGCTGGACGGCTGCGGCAGCGTCAAGCGGTTTTTCTCCATCACCCTGCCCCTGATCCGCCCCATCCTGGCCTACACCCTGATCACTTCCATCATCGGCGGCCTGCAGATGTTCGACGTGCCCCAGATCCTCACCAACGGCCAGGGCGCTCCCGACCGCACCTCCATGACCCTGATTATGTTCCTGAACAACCACCTCAAGAGCCGCAACTACGGCATGGCCGGCGCTCTGTCGGTGTTCCTGTTCATCGTCAGCGGCATTCTCTGCTTCTTCGTCTACCGGATGACCAACGGCAAGGATGACACCGCTGTCAAGCCCGCCAAACAGAAAGGAGGCGCCAAGGCATGAGACATCACAGAACCAAAACCGGTGAGACCATCCTCGCTTATGTCGTTCTGGCCATCCTGTCCTTTTTGTGCCTGTTCTTCTTTTACATTCTGATTGTCAACTCCACCCGCTCCCACGCGGACCTGCAGAAAGGCTTCTCCTGGCTGCCGGGAAACTACTTCCTGGAAAATTTGAAGAACGTGGCCAACGACGGCAGCTTCCCCATGTTCAAGGGAATTCTCAACAGCCTGATTGTATCCTCCTGCTCCGCCGCCCTCTGCACCTACTTTTCGGCTCTGACGGCTTACGGACTGTACGCCTACAATTTCAAGCTGAAGAAGTTTGCCTTCACCTTCATCATGGCCATTCTGGTCATGCCCACCCAGGTCACCGCCATGGGCTTTCTGCGGTTGATGACCAACATGGGCCTGTATGATACCCTGTGGCCTCTGATTATCCCTTCCATCGCTTCGCCGGCAGTTTTCTACTTCATGTACAGTTACCTGAAATCCTCTCTGCCGCTGTCCCTGGTGGAGGCGGCCCGGATCGACGGCTCGGGCGAGTTCCACACCTTCAACCGGATTGTCCTTCCCATCATGAAGCCGGCCATTGCAGTCCAGGCCATCTTCTCCTTCGTGGGCTCCTGGAACAACTACTTCGTCCCGGCTTTGATCATCCAGTCCAAGGACAAGATGACCGTCCCCATCCTGATCGCTACCCTCCGCGGCGCCGATTACATGAACTTTGACATGGGCAAGATTTACATGATGATCATGGTGGCCATCGTCCCCATCATCCTGGTCTATCTGCTGCTTTCCAAGTACATCATTGCCGGCATTACCCTCGGCGGCGTCAAAGAGTAACAAGCTTCTCATCGCGTTCTCCTTCATCTTCTTCATCATTTCTCCACACAGTGCTGAGGAAAGCCGCCATAGATTTCTGCTATGGCGGCTTTTCTCGTGCAGTGTCATGTTCAGGAGGTTTTTATGGCATATATCTCTGCCCACAGCGGCACGCATCAGCCAACCCCGTCTGCCCGTGAACGCGCCCATGCCGCCCTGGCCCGCCGGGCTGCGGCATCGGGAATCGTCCTGCTGAAAAATACCGGTGTTCTGCCGCTGGAACCGGCTTGTGCCGTGGCGTTGTTCGGCACCGGCGCCAGCCGGACCGTCAAGGGAGGCATCGGCTCGGGCGATGTCAACAACCGGGCCAATGTCTCGATTTTCCAGGGTCTGCAGGCGGCCGGCCTCACCATCACCAGTACAAGCTGGATCGCAGACTACGAAGCCCGCTACAAAGCTGCCCGTTCTGCCTGGAAAGCCCAGGTGCTGGAAGCAGCCAAACAGGTGGAAAATCCCTTTGACGCCTACGCTTCCCATCCCTTTGTTCTGCCCCAGGGCCGCCCTGTTCTGCCCCAGGATGTGGAAGGCGCCTCAGTGATCGTTTACGTCCTCAGCCGGATTTCGGGGGAAGGGAAGGACCGCCGGCTGGAAAAAGGGGATTACTACCTTAGCGACCAGGAATGGGAGGAGCTGCGCAGCCTGAACAGTGTGGGTCTGCCCATCGTTCTGCTCCTCAATGCCGGCGGGCCCATTGAATTGGCCGGTCTGCTGGATGTGGCCACCCATATTGAGGCAGTGGTGCAGATTTCCCAGCCGGGACAGCAGGGCGGAGAAGCCGTGGCGGATGTCCTGCTGGGGAAAGTCACCCCGGAGGGCAAACTCACGGCCACCTGGGCCCGGCGCTACCAGGATTATCCCGAGGCCGATCATTTCGGCATCCTCAGCGGCGACCTGACAAAATCAGTCTACCGGGAGGGCATCTATGTGGGCTACCGGTATTTTGACAGCTTTGGTGTAAAGCCTCTGTTTCCCTTCGGATACGGCTTGTCCTACACCAGCTTTGAGATCCGTATGACCGGGCTGCAGGTGCTGCCCCATAGTGTGGAAGTACGTGCCGCAGTGAAAAATGTGGGCTTCTGCTTTTCGGGCCGGGAGGTGGTGCAGGTCTATCTGTCCTGCCCCCAGAAGGGCGGCGCCCGGGAGCTGCGCCGATTGGCCGGCTTCGCCAAGACCCTTCTGCTGGCGCCGGAGCAGAGCCAGACCCTGACCATTTCCATCCCCCAAAAAGTCTTTGCCTCTTTCTCTGAGGAAAAGCAGGGCTGGATGGTGGAAAAGGGACTGTATGGCATCTGGATCGGGAACAGCAGCGCCGCGCTGACGCCCTGCGCCGTCATCCGGGTAGGGGAAGACGTCTGCATCGAAAAGACCCACCCCATCTGCCCGGTGCAGAT
Source organism: Faecalibacterium sp. An192 (assembly GCF_002160175.1). NCBI lineage: Bacteria > Bacillati > Bacillota > Clostridia > Eubacteriales > Oscillospiraceae > Faecalibacterium > Faecalibacterium sp. An192. The sequence goes on along the minus strand of NZ_NFKB01000014.1, from coordinate 13,110 downwards.
TCCCTTTGAAGAGCTGGGGGCATCCGAAACCACCCGGCAGGCCGCTGTCCTGGACAGCCATCTTCCGGTCTATGACTTTGTACCGCAGCCCGAGCCGCAGCCGGCCTGCGCAGAGCCGCCCCAGGCAGAGGGCCCTGTGGAGGATTTGTTCCCGCTGCTCTACGGCAACATCACCAAGGGCACCAGCACCCTGGGGTCGGCGGGCGTCCGGGTACCGGGCTCGGCGGGAGAGACGTCGGAGGCCCTGGAAGAGACCAGAGGGATTCCGTCTCTGATCATGGCCGACGGGCCCGCGGGTCTGCGGCTCCGCCAGAGCTATCAGACCGACCGGGCCACCGGCAGGGTTTACGGTGTCGGGGTGCTGGGTTCTCTGGAAAACGGCTTTCTGGAGCCGGCGGTCCAGCACAAGGATGCGGATACCTGGTACCAGTTCTGCACGGCCTTCCCGGTGGGCACTGCCCTGGCCCAGAGCTGGGACATCGGCCTGATGGAGGAGTTCGGCCAGGCCATCGCCTGCGAAATGGAGGAGCTGGGGGTGGACTTGTGGCTGGCCCCCGGCATGAACATCCAGCGCAACCCCCTGTGCGGGCGCAACTTTGAGTATTACTCGGAAGACCCGCTGCTTTCGGGCCTGCTGGCGGCTGCCGTCACCCGGGGCGTCCAGAAAGACGGCCGGTGCGGCGTCACCATCAAGCACTTCGCCTGCAACAATCAGGAGGACAACCGGATGGGGGTGGACGTCCAAGTCTCAGAGCGGACGCTGCGGGAAATCTATCTCCGCGGGTTTGAAATTGCTGTCAAGGAAGCTGCTCCCGCCGCCATCATGACCTCCTACAACCGGATCAACGGGGTCTACTCCGCCAACAACCGGGATCTGTGCACGGTGGTGGCCCGGCAGGAATGGGGCTTCGGCGGCCTGATGATGTCAGACTGGAACACCACCGTGCCTGCCGACGGCAGCACGCCCTGGAAATGCGCCTGGGCCGGCAACGACGTCATTATGCCGGGGAATCCGGATGACGATGCCGACATCCGGGCTGCCTGGGCCCGGGGCGATCTTTCCGAAGAAGCGATCCGCGCCTGTGCAGGCCGGCTCATGGCCCTGACCAAACGTCTGCGGGGATAATCTTTTCTGAATCACAGCGTGCAAAACCCCCGGCTGTTTCTGACAGCCGGGGGTTTTGGTTTGCCGGGGGAATTTATTCTTCTTTCTGGTAGACCTTGACCCAGTCCACCCAAAGGGCTGCTTTGCTCATATCGGTGGTTTCATCGGGGCTGCCGGGCCAGTCTCCGCCCACAGCCAGATTCAGAATGATGTAAAAGGGCTGATCAAAGGGAGCAGGATAGGGCACCTGGCCCCGGCCCTCGGTGACCGAATACCACTGACTTTCTGAGAAAAACAGCTGGCCATCCAGATACCAGCTGATCTGCCCCGGTTCCCACCGGACGGCGTAATTGTGATACTCCTTTGCAAAGTCGCCGGATGTCAGGGCAAAACTGCCCTGGCTCTGGCGGTGGGGATTGCCGTAGTGGATGGTGCCATAGGTCTTTGCGGTGTCGTGGCCCAGCACCTCCATGATGTCGATCTCCCCGCACCGGGGCCACTGGCCGTAGTGATCTTCCTCGGTGGGCATCATCCAAAAGGCGGGCAAAAAGCCTTTGCCGGCCGGTACCTTAATGCGGGCTTCAAAGATGCCGTACTGGAAATCGTGCTTGTGCTGCGTATTCACTCGGCCGGAGACATAAGATATGGTCCCGTCGCTCTGTTTGATTTCCACCGGCTTGAGTACCAAAGTGCTGTTTTCAATGAAAATGGTTTCAGGAGAATCAATGTAGGCCTGCAGTTCATGGTTGACCCAGCCGGGCTGGTGCAGCTCCACGTTCCAGTCGCCCCGGTTCAGCTGGGGCGCGTTGAAGTCGTCCTCCCACTGCAGGGTGTAGCCTTCGTATGAAAGCTGCTTGCCTGCCGCAGGGAGTGTGATTTTGTCTTCCATAGAATATTCCTCCTTGTTTTGAGATGTGTCTTTTCCTGAACGGCCGCCGACATAGAGCGATTTGATACGTCTATTGTATCGGAAGAACCAGGGTGTTTGATACCAGAACCATGCTGATTCTGTTTGATTTTTGTCGCAACCAAAATACAAAGTGGATTTCAATGCAGCAGGCGTGTTTGGATTGACAAAATATGACAAAAACATTTCTTGCGAAGTGGCGCAAAATATGGTATATATTATACGAAATATATTTTGCCTTGCCTGCCTGAAAGGAGGCCGCCATGACTGCCGTCATTTATGCCCGCTATTCCTCCGACAATCAGCGGGAGGAATCCATCGAGGGCCAGATCCGCGAATGTACCGCCTACGCTGAAAAGAACGGCATCACTGTGGTCAAGCACTACATTGACCGCGCCTATTCAGCCAAGACCGCGAATCGTCCGGAGTTTCAGCGGATGGTCAAGGACAGCGAACGGCGGCTGTTTGATATGGTCCTGGTCTGGAAACTGGACCGTTTTGCCCGGGACCGGTACGATGCAGCCCATTACAAGCACATTCTCCAAAGGAACCACGTAAAGCTGGTGTCTGCCACCGAACCTATTTCAGACAGCCCTGCCGGCATCATGATGGAAAGTATGCTGACCGGCATGGCTGAGTATTACTCTGCTGAGCTGTCCGAGAAGGTGGTGCGCGGCATGACGGAGAACGTCCTGAAAGGAAAGTACAATGGCGGTACCGTCCCGATCGGATATGTGATTGATGAGAATCGCTTTTTTCAGATTGACCCTTTGTAGTAGAAGCCTTCAAGCGCTATGCCGAAGGCGCCACCATGAAAGGGATCATGAACTGGCTCAACAGCCAGGGCGTGACAACCAACCGCAATCAGAAATTCACCTATAACAGCGTCCAGACCCTGCTGACCAACCGACGTTACATCGGTGAAAACCGGTTTCAGGACATTGTGATGCCGGATACGATTCCGGTTATCGTTGAGAAGGAACTGTTTGATCGCGTTCAGGAAAAGATTGCAAAAAATCGCCGGGCCCCGGCCCGGCACAAAGCAGAGGACGACTACCTGCTTACCACCAAACTGTTCTGCGGGATGTGCGGAGCCATGATGTTTGGCGAGTGCGGCACCGGCCGGAACAAGGTTGTCCACCACTATTACAAGTGTGCCAATGCCAAGCGCACACGAAGCTGCAAAAAGAAAACGGTCCGCAAAGTCTGGCTAGAAGACTTGGTGGTAAATGCTACCCTGGAGATGCTCCAGGATGACCAGGCCATTGACGCCATTGTGGAAATGGTGATGCAGCTTCAGGATCAGGAAAACACCACACTGCCCCTACTGGAAAAACAGCTGAAGGAGACCGAAACTGGCATCCAGAATATGCTCAACGCCATCCAGGCTGGTATCCTGACCAGTTCCACCAAAGAACGCCTGGAAGTCCTGGAGGCCCAGGAGAAGGAGCTGGAAGTCAGGATCACCGAGGAAAAGCTGGCCAAGCCCAAGCTCAGCCCGGACTTCGTCAGGTTCTGGCTAACCCGGTTTCGCAAGCTGAACCCGGAGATTAAGAGCCACCGGGAAACCCTGGTCAACACCTTTGTGAATGCGATTTACCTGTATGATGACAAAGTTCTGATTACCTTCAACTACAAAGAAGGTACCAAAATCATTTCACTGAATGATGTAGCCGCTCTGGCTGCCTCCGGGGAAAGCGGTTCGGATTTGGGTTGCTTGCCTCCACCAGATCCCGAGTGCTTTGGTACTCGGGATTTTTTGTTGTCCCGGCCCGGGCGGGGAAGTTCCGCCCAAGCAAAAAGGGTGCGCCCCAAGGGCACACCCCCATCTCCAATCATTCGCCGGCCCCGGAAAGCCGCTGGATCAGCTTGGCGGCCAGGGTTTCGGCCTCGCCGACGGGCACCCAGAAATCCAGTTCAAAACCCCGGAATTCTTCAAACGGGTCACTGTCCGGGCGAAGAAAAACATAAGACGCTGACATGGTCACACTGCATTTGCTGTTGGGCAGTTCAATGTATCCTGCATTGGCCAGCAAGGAGCCAAATGTATTTTCTCCAATAATCAGCACATTTTCAAGGTTGCAGGCATTCTCAATCAGATCTTCTGCCGCAGAGCCGGACACTTTTCCGGCCAGAAGAATCAACAGGTTATCATGAGAGATCCATTTATCTGGCAGAGACAGGCCCGATGACTTACCATTCAACGTACTGAAAGATTCATTGTTGGAGGGAAAGCTTCGCCCGGTATTTCCGTAGGTGCTCAGCCACTGGTCACCCATGGTACTGTCCCCGCCTGTATTGGAACGCAAATCCAGCATGGAAACGGGTTCATCCTTAAGCTGCTCTGCACCGTCCAGAATCTCATCTCTATATTCTGTGTTAAAATTGTTGAACTGGAAGACAGGAATTCCCTTTGTCTGCCGCAGTTCTGTATTCTTGTTTTTGGGCAGATGTTCAAAATACTGTTTCCAGGGTTCAGCTGTCAGCGTTTCAGTGGTTCCATCGGTATAATGAACCGTCAGTTCTTCATCACAGGTGTGCTTTTCAAACTCCGACTGTCCATCGAACCTTGCTTCTTTCAACAGTACCGGATAGTAAACAATCTGCCCCTGCTTGGAGATGGAACGCTTGAATAGCTCATCCAGGTCTGCATGATTTTCAACCGACTCCACCGTTTTACCATCGACGGTCTGGTAGCCGTTTTCCGTTTTCAGGAAGGCGGTCTGACGGAAGAAAAAGGGGATCTGAAAGGGTGCCGGATGGTTCTGGTTGATGCTGAAATGCCCATCCTTGATAAAGCCCAGGTGACTGGCTATGATCTGTTCCAGCTGCTGGCAGGTCACAGTGTTCTGATCTTCCAGATCCTGTAAAATAGCCTCCTGAGCGGCATCAAACGCCGGGTGTCCGCCAAAGTAATCGTAGAGTCCATAGGCATAGTAGCAGGCCTCAAACAGGTAGTTGACATCCTCCACAGCCTGGCTGTGTTCCAGTTTCAAATCAGGGTCATAGTCACTGAAGGTCTCTGTCATGTACTCCCTGGCTTTTGACTGATCCTCCAGGGAAAGGCTGGTGCGCAGATAGGGCGTAGGGTCCAGCTCCTCCCTCTGAATGCTCTGATGTTCGGCGTTTACCTGGTCCAGCAGCTCCTCCAGTGTGGGCTGGGGAATATCCGGCGCAGCGGCACAACCAGCCAGCGAAAGAAACAGGGCGGCGCTCAGCAGCGCCGCCAGAATACGGTGTTTCAAAGCGAAAGTCTCCTTTCATGGGCGCTGTCTCAAGGGATGGTGCCCGATGATTCAGTGTGTTGAATCTTCCTTTTTATATAGTTAAATATAGCACCCTGGGATGACCCAGTCAAGAAAGCCCCCGGCCTGTCCCAAACAAAAACACACCGGCAAAGCGGTCCCTGGGGGAGACTTTGCCGGTGCGTTTTATGGTAAAGCGTCTGGGATTGATGCGGCCCCAGACTACGGTTTATACCGATCTTCAGGATGGAATGCTATGGAATGTGACAGAAAAGTGGATTAGGCCTCCGGCTCAGACACCACGATGGTCTGGTCGGGCTCGCCCTCAGCCTCGATGGCGGCCAGCATGGCCTTGGCGTTGTTGGTGGCCAGGGTAGCGCCGGTGATGCCGTCGATCTCAGAGGAAGTGCCGGCCTTCACGATGTTCTCGCTCAGCTCGGGCATCCAGTCAGCGGGCGAGGGGTCCATGGGGTAGGTCTCCGCGGTGGTCTCGCTCTTCTTGTTGCCGTCGGCGTCGTAGCTCTCGAAGGTGGCAGAAACGATCTTGCCGTCCTTGTACTCCACCACCAGCTCGTCGCGCCAGCCGTAGGCAGCCTCAGCCGAGGCGTCGTCCATCTGGGCGGTGTAGACACCATCGGCCTTGCCGGTGGTCTCAGTGGTCTCCTCCGATGCAGCTGCGCTGCTGGCAGTGCTGCTGGCGGCGGTGCTGTCCGCAGCGCTGGAAGCGGTGCTGGAGGAACTGCTGCAGCCTGCCAGAACCACCAGTGCGGTTGCGGCTGCGGCTGCCATTGCCATCAAAATCTTGTTCTTCATAATATAAAAACCCTCCCGATTGTTTCCTGTTTCACAGTATAATCGCAAAATGCCGTACCACATATAGTAGCAATCTGCCGCAGGCTTGTCAAGAATTTTATGCTGAAATATTTTGATTGAAAAGAAAAATTAAGAAATGGACTTCTTCTGTAGAGAAAAAAGGCTGTCTTTGACGAATTTTGTAAATCAAGAGGGAAGGGGAGCGGCCGGGCCGCGGCCCGCCGTCTTAAACCGGCCCGGGGGCTGATTTTTGCTGGCAAAACCGGGAGGAAAAGGAAGGCTTTTTGGCCCCCTCTCACTTATATGCACAAATAAAACCCGTTTTTGTGCAAAATGTCTGCATCAACCGGGGAAGAATTTGCCATACATTGCATTTGTGTACAAAGAATGGGGAGTAAATTGGTGAGGTATTCCATCTGGCTTTTGGAATGCAAGTAGGATATAGTAGAAATATGAAACAAAGTGCGGCTTTTCGCCGGGATAACTTTGGTTACCAAGGAGGAGAGAATGCTTATGAAAAAAATTTCTCGCCGCTCGTTCCTGGCGGCGATGGCCGTTCTGGCTGCGAGCGGTTTGTCCGGCTGTGCCGGCTCTGCCGACAACGGCCTGCAAATCATCCGCATTGGACACAACCAGTCCACCAACCACCCCACCCACACCGGTCTGCTGGCCTTTGAGTCCTTCATCGAGGAAAAGCTGGGGGACAAGTACGACGTTCAGATCTTCCCCAGCGAGCTGCTGGGCTCCCAGAACGAGATGGTGCAGCTGACCCAGACCGGCGCCATCACCTTCTGCGTGGCGTCCAACTCCCTGCTGGAGACCTTCTCCCAGAACTACACCCTGTTCAACCTGCCCTATCTGTTCTCCAGCGCCGAGGCCTACCATGCCGCCATGGATGACCCCGAGGTGGTGGGCCCCATCTTTGAGTCCACCAAGCAGGCAGGCTTTGAGGCGGTGACCTGGCTGGACGCCGGCACCCGCAACTTCTACACCATCAAGACCCCCATCAACACCCTCGCCGACCTGAAGGGCCTCAAGATCCGCGTGCAGCAGTCTCCCACCAACGTGCGGATGATGGACCTGCTGGGCGGCTCGGCCACCCCCATGGGGTTCGGTGACGTGTATACCGCCCTTCAGGCCCAGATGCTGGACGGCGCCGAGAACAACGAGCTGGCCCTGACCGACAACGGCCACGGCGACGTCTGCAAGTACTATTCCTACACCATGCACCAGATGATCCCCGACATCCTCATCGGCAACCTGGGCTTCATGGAAGACCTGAGCGCCGAGGAGCGGGCCATCTTTGACGAGGGCTTCGAGATCGTCAACCAGACCCAGCGGGACGCCTGGGGCGACGCCGTAGAGGCCGCCAAGGACAAGGCCCAGAACGAGCAGGGGGTCAACTTCATCTACCCCGACATCACTCCTTTCCAGGAGGCTGTGGCCCCCATGCACGAGGAGATGCTGGCCCAATACCCCGACCTGGCCCCCATTTATGAGCGGATCCAGGCCTACAATGCCGAGTACGAGGCCTGAGCGCGAGAAAGGAAGTGTTCCACGTTATGCAATCCATCCGTAAGGTGCTGAATCTCATTATGAATGGTCTGGCGGGGGGCAGCCTCATTGCCATGACGGCCCTGACCGTCTGGCAGGTCTTTACCCGCTACGTCCTGAACAACCCCTCCACCTGGTCCGAGGAGCTGGTGGGCTATCTGTTTGCCTGGGCCAGCCTGTTTGGCGCATCCCTCATCACCGGTGAGCGGGGCCACATGAACATCCCCGTGGTGGTGGAAAAAATGCCCGCTGCCCTGCAGAAATTCTTCGCTGTCTTTGGTGAGCTGGTGGCTATGGCCTTCTCCGGCATCATCCTGGTGTACGGCGGCTACGCCATCACCCAGCTGGCCATGGGCCAGATGACCTCCTCGCTGGGGGTTGCGGTGGGCGTATTCTATGTCACCATGCCCATCTGCGGCGTCATCAACATCCTCTACACCATCCTCAACATCTACGATATCTGCAAAGGCAAGAAGGAGGCAGCGTAAGTTATGGCCATGCAATCTCTCGGGATGATTATTGTCATCCTCGCGGTTCTGCTGGTGGTGGGTGTGCCCATCTCCTACTCCATCGGCATCGCCTCCCTGTTCACCATCCTGCAGACCGTTCCCCTGGATATTTCGGTGGTCACCGGCGCCCAGCGCATCTTTGTGGGCATGAGTAAATTCAGCCTGACCGCCATTCCGTTCTTCATCCTGGCGGGCAACCTGATGAACCAGGGCGGCATCGCCAAGCGATTGGTCAACTTCGTCATGGCCATCCTGGGCAAGCTGCCCGGCGCCCTGCTGGTGACCAACGTGGGCGCCAACGCCCTGTTCGGCGCCATTTCCGGCTCGGCTTCGGCTGCGGCCGCCGCCGTTGGCTCCATGGTCCGTGAAGGCGAAGAGGAGCAGGGCTACGACGAGGCCCTGTGCGCTGCCACCAACGGCGCTTCGGCTCCCTCCGGCCTGCTGATTCCTCCCTCCAACGCGCTGATTACCTATTCTCTGGCCGCCGGCGGCACTTCGGTGGCAGCTCTGTTCATGGCCGGCTACCTGCCGGGCCTGATCTGGGCGGTCTGCTGCATGGTGGTGGCCATCATCATCGCCAAGAAGAAGGGCTATAAGGGCACCCCCGGCAAGTTCAGCTGGTCCAACCTGGGCAAGGCCACCCTGCAGGCCATTCCCTCCCTGTCCCTGATTGTCGTGGTCATCGGCGGCATCATCGCCGGTGTCTTCAGCGCCACCGAGGGCTCGGCCATCGCCGTGGTGTACGCCCTGATCCTGGGCATCTGCTACCGCAACATCACCCTCAAGAGCTTCTGGAAGATCGTGGTGGACAGCGCCAAGATGAGCGGCATGGTGGTCTTTCTGATCGGCGTGTCCAACATTCTGGGCTGGGTCATGGCCTTCCTGCAGATCCCCCAGGCGGTTTCCGCCGCCCTGCTGGGCATCACCGACAACCCCATCATCATCCTGCTCATCATGAACGTGATCCTGCTGGTGGCAGGCACCTTCATGGACGTCACCCCCGCCATCCTGATCTTTACCCCGCTGTTCCTGCCCATCGTCAAGACCTTTGGAATGGACCCCATCCAGTTCGGTCTGATCCTGGTGTATAACCTCTGCATCGGCAACATCACCCCGCCGGTGGGCAACACCCTCTTTGTGGCCATCAAGGTGGGCCGCACCAGCCTGTCCAAGACCATGCCCTATATGCTGTGCTACTATGTAGCCATCCTGCTGGGCCTGATGCTGGTGACCTATATTCCCGCCATCAGTATGGCGCTGCCTCAGCTGGCTGGTCTGGCCTAAGGCGGCATTCCCTCTAGATCCCTGCGCTGAAAGCGGCGCTTTCCGGGCGTTTTCGCCTCTGGAAAGCGCCGCTTTTCCTTTGTCATACAGACAGCCCCCGGCGGGTGAGCCGGGGGCTGTGGGGGCTTTCTTGGGCCGGGCGGTAAGCTGGGGCGCGGAGGGAGGCCAGAGGGCGGGGGGAGCTGTCCACCCAGTCGAGGCCGGCCCTGGTGCAGGTTACAGCGGCTTCTGCCCGAAGAGAGGGGCGCTTTTCCGCTGTCCTGGCCGGGAGAGCTTTACCGCAGAGCGGGGAGCGCCGGACACAAAAAGGCGCCGCCCGCCTGCAAGGGAGTGCAGACGGGCGGCTGTATCTGGAACAATGAGGAGGAGAAACGCAAACGAAATTATTCGAGGCCCACCAGATCCTGGCCGGGCTTGACCTGGCCGGAGGCCAGCACCTTGACGGCGGCATAATCGTCGGTGTTGCAGACGATCATGGGGGTGGTGCACAGGTAGCCTGCGGCCCGGATGGCGTCCATGTCAAAGCTGATGAGCAGGTCGCCCTTCTTGACCTTCTGGCCCGCCTGGACGTGGGGAGTAAAGTACTTGCCCTCCAGCTTGACGGTGTCGATGCCGATGTGGAGCAGGATTTCTGCGCCGGAAGAGGTCACCAGGCTGATGGCGTGGTGGGTGTCAAAGAGGTTGTCCACCATGGCGTCGGCGGGGGCATAGAGATTGCCCTCGGTGGGCTCGATGGCGGCGCCCTCGCCCAGTGCGCAGGAGGCGAAAGCCTCGTCCTTCACCTCGGCCATGGGCACCACGGTGCCGGCCATGTGAGCGCCCAGAACGGCGGCGGTCATGGTCTTGGCGGGGGCGGCGGGCTTGGGAGCGGGCTCAGCCGGCTGGGGAGCCGGAGCAGCGGTGTCCAGAGCGCTGGCGGCAGGGGTTTCCATGAAGTCCACCAGGTTGGACTTGATGACGGCCACCTGAGGTCCATAGATGACCTGGATGCCATTGCCCTTGTGAACCACGCCCGAGGCACCGCTCTGCTTGAGGAGGCTGTCATTGACCTTGGAGGAATCCACCACCGTCACGCGCAGACGGGTGGCGCAGCAGTCCACGTCCGAGACGTTGGCCTTGCCGCCCAGACCACGCAGGATGGTGGCCGAGACGGTATCGCCGCTGGCGCCTTTGGAGCCGTCGGGGCCGATGCCGGTCTTTTCCTTGAAGTCGTCGCGGGTGTACAGCTTGGTTTCTTCGTTGTCCGCCTCGCGGCCGGGGGTCTTGAGGTCCATCTTGCGGATCATGATGGTGAAGGTGAAGTAGTACAGGACAAAGTAGACAGCACCCACGATGACCACCCAGATCCAGTGGGTCTTGGCGTTGCCCTGGAGGATGCCGAACAGGGTCAGGTCAATCAGACCGCCCGAGAAGGTCATACCGACGCAGACGTTGAGGATGTGCATCAGCATGTAGGCCAGACCGGCGTACACGCAGTGGACGGCGTACATCACGGGAGCCACGAACAGGAAGGTGAATTCCAGAGGCTCGGTGATACCGGTGAGCATGGAGGTCAGAGCAGCGGACAGCAGCAGGCCGGCCACCACTTTGCGCTTTTCGGGGCGGGCGGCGCGGTACATGGCCAGAGCGGCGCCGGGCAGACCGAAGATCATGAGGGGGAACTTACCGGACATAAACCGGGTGGCGTCCACCGAGAACTCGGTGACGGTCTTGGAGGCCAGCTCGGCGAAGAAGATGTTCTGCGCGCCCTGAACGGTGACGCCGTCGATGATGGCGGTGCCGCCCACGGCGGTCTGCCAGAAGGGCATATAGAACACATGGTGCAGGCCGAAGGGAATCAGAGCGCGCTCCACCAGGCCGTAGATGAAGGTGCCGGCGTAGCCCGAGCTGATGACCAGGTTGCCCAGCATGCCGATGCCGGTCTGAACCACCGGCCAGACGTAGAACATGGCGATGCCCACCAGCAGGTAGACAGCAGTGCTGACGATGGGAACGAAACGGGTGCCGCCGAAGAAGGAGAGCACCTGGGGCAGCTGAATCTTATAGAAGCGGTTGTGGAGAGCGGCCACGCCCAGACCCACGATGATACCGCCGAACACGCCCATCTGCAGGGTGGTGATGCCCAGCATGGAGGTGGTGGTGTTGGGGGCCATGGCTTCCACGCCGCCGGCGGCATTGATCATGGCGCAGATGGCGGTGTTCATGACCAGATAGGCGATGGCGCCGGACAGGGCGGCCACTTCCTTTTCCTTTTTGGCCATGCCGATGGCAACGCCCATGGCGAACAGCAGGGCCAGGTTGTTAAAGACGGCACTGCCGCACTGGTTCATGATGTCCAGCACGGTGTAGATGATGGAGCCGGGGTAGATGACGCCGGTCAGGCCGTAGGCCTCCAGCATGGTTTCGTTGGTGAAAGAACTGCCGATGCCCAGCAGCAGGCCCGCCACGGGCAGCAGGGCGATGGGCAGCATGAAGGACCGGCCGACACGCTGCAATACGCCGAAGATCTTGTCTTTCATAAAATTGCTTACCTCCTGTCATTTTTGGGTGGATATTCGGGCAAAAGGCGGTTCCTGCCGGACAGGCAGGAGGCCGCGGGTTCTATGTGCAGCCTGCGCCGGGGCGCAGACGTTACGGGGTAGGAGCGGTGCCGGTGTTCCGGCGCAGGCCGGCCGACACCCGCTTGAGGTGGATGGTCAGATAGACCAGCTCCTCCTGGGAGAGCTCTTTGTGCCAGGTGTTCCGCACATACTCGGCCACGCACTGGGCGCATTTGTAGTGCTGGGCACAGCTGCGGGCGATCATCTCCCGGAAGGCCACGTCGCCTTCGTCCGGGCTGTCGGGGATCATCTTGTCCTGAAACAGCCGCTGGGCAAAGTAGCGCAGGTGCACCACAAACCGGTTGAAGTCCAGGGATTCCCGGTCAAAGGCGCCCTGGTCCCGATAGAAGTATTCCACCACCTCCACCGCCCCGTCGATGAGGCGGGTGATGCCGTACATTTCGCTCATGTCGGTGTTCAGCTCGGCGTTGACGATGTGCAGGGCGATGAACGCCGCCTCGTCTGCGTTGAGCTGGACGCCGCACTGGGTGCGGATCATGTCCAGGCATTTCTGGCCCAGATGGTATTCGGTGGGATAATAACAGAGGATGCTGCCGGCCAGAGGGTTTTTGAACTCGATGCCCTGGGCTTTGCGCTGGATGGCAAAGCTGACGTGGTCGGCCAGCGTAATGAGGAGAGACTCGTTGAGGGGCTGGTGGATCTCGGCGCGGATGACCTCGATCATCTGTTCGGTCAGCTGGAGGTGTTCCAGGGGAATCTGCTCCACCAGTTCCCGCAGCCGGCGCTGGCCGGTTTTGTCCTCCATCCGGTAGATTTTTTCCACCCCGGCGGGGTTCACGAATTCGCCCACCTTCCGGCCAAAACCCAGCCCCCGGCCGGTGACGATGCTCTCGTGCCCCTTTTCATCAATGACGCACAGGATGTTGTTGTTGATGACTTTTTTAATGCGCATCCTGCAGCCTCCTTGTCGCAGTATGCCAATTTAAACGGCAAAACGGGAAAAAGAAAAGACCAACCCCCTCAATGAACCGCTCCAGTAAAAGTAGACAGTGAAAAAAGAAGGCCTCCTGTGGTAGAATAAAACTACTACAGGAGGTCTTTGCTATGCCCAGAAAATACAGCCACATTCAGG
>NZ_NFKB01000139.1:0-900 GCF_002160175.1 Faecalibacterium sp. An192 | reverse complement strand
CTGCAAACAGCTGGTCACAGTAATCCCGGCCAACCTGTGCCGGTGTGAGCAGACCTTTGGGGTTGCTGGATGCGGCAGGCATGGCCTCCACGAACTTCCGTCGCAGATGGGCCCAGCAGCCACAGCGGGTAATATCCGGTACCTGGTTGTATCCGGCATAGCCGTCGGTATGCAGATATCCATGGAATCCTTCCAGAAACTTCTTTGGGTATTCGCCGCTGCGTCCGGGCTGGTACTCGTACAGAATAATGGGCGGCAGCCCATCCATGCCGGTACGGTAAACCCACATGTAAGACTTGGACTGGGCGGTCTTGCCGTTCTCTTTGAGGACCTGCACCACCGTCTCATCTGCATGCAGAACTTCTCTTTGCAGAAGCTCTTTCCGCATGGCGTTCCACAGAGGCTCCAGCCAGTCTTCCGCGCACCGGATGATCCAGCGCGCCATAGTAGTCCGGCTGAATGTTACCCCCAGCTGTTTCCAGGCTGCTTCCTGCCGGTACAGCGGCATGGCATTCACATACTTCTGGTACATGATTTCTGCTACCACCGAAGCTGCGACCAGACTGTGATTCAGCAACGGTTTTGGAACGGAAGCCCGCACAATGACACTTCGGCCTTTCTTGTGGCAGGCCGGGCACTTGTAACTCATCTGCCAGTACCGGACCAGCTTGAGTTTGGGCCGCTGGTATTCAAAGACTTCCCTTACCAACTCTTTCCCGATCCAAACCAGTTTTCCTTTGCACCTCGGACAGATCCGCTCTTCTTCGTCCAGGTCGAAGATCCGATTTTCCGTCTCATTGCTGCTGGTCAGTTTCCAGCGGCCCGCTTCGCTTATCTTGTGGACGCCTCTCTGGTCTTTTTTGAACGGTTCCGGGGCATCTTCTTTGTACTCCAGCTCGG
>NZ_NFKB01000138.1:0-902 GCF_002160175.1 Faecalibacterium sp. An192 | reverse complement strand
GAAGTTAAGCTCACTTGTGCCGAAGATAGTTGGCTGGACACGGCCTGTGAAAATAGGTAGATGCCGGCTTCTCTCATCCATCAGAATATTGAAACCGTATTCTGATGGTTTTTATATGGCCCGTTGGTCAAGCGGTTAAGACAGAGGCCTCTCACGCCTTTAACATCGGTTCGATTCCGGTACGGGTCACCATATGCACCTCTAGCTCAGTTGGTAGAGCAACTGACTCTTAATCAGTGGGCCCAGGGTTCGAGTCCCTGGAGGTGCACCAACAGAAAGACGCAAGATCGAAAGATTTTGTGTCTTTTCTTTTTAGAAAAAAGGAGCTGCACATCTGTTTTTCCCCAGTGATGTTTGATGAAAACGGAAATTGCCTGGACAATGCGATTATAAAGGCCAATGATATTTTGGAAGATACTTTGATTGAAAAGTTTGACATGGATCCCATGAGAGCGTATCGGGAGCAGGAAACATGGGGAAAGGCCTGCCGAGAGCCTGCGGTGTATTCAGACTTAGTTCGTTTTGACGTGAAAAGCCATTTATACGAAACAAATAAAATCCTGCTTAAAAGCAATGCACGCATTGAAAAGAGGGAATGAACATGGTAAAATCAGCAGAAGTTAATGATTTGGAAGTGTTGACAAATCTGGCGGCGTTACTATGGCAGAATCATTCGGTAGAAGACTTATTTCACGAGTTTTCAGGGATTATGTCCAATGGAGAATCTCGTTTTTTCTTAAAGTATGAAAAGAATATTCCGATTGGTTTTGCACAATGTCAGTTGCGGCACGACTGCAAAAATCGGACGCTGAGCGACACCTGCACGGAGTTTTAGCGACACCCTGCCGGAGAGCCAGCGACACCTCACCGCCCTAAAGCGACACCCCTGTGGCACATATAAA
>NZ_NFKB01000137.1:0-914 GCF_002160175.1 Faecalibacterium sp. An192 | reverse complement strand
CGCTTTCCACGACTAACTGCGTAAATGCCTGCGCTGATACCCGCAGGGCCTGCTCCGATGATGATGATATCGTACATAGTCATACGCTTCCTTTCCATGTTACCGTCAAAAACAAACCAACAGCACAAAACCATTTTATGATCTGTTTCCGCTGGCTCTGCCGTGGGTACAAATCCGGCCATTCGCCGAACATTCTCCCGGAGAACATGCTGCAGTGCGCTCAGATCATTGATGTTTACACCTTGATTATAGCGCCAATCATTGATAAAATAAAATGCAGAATTGTTATACAGTTATAAACCCACGTAATAGGTGATATGTTATGCTGGCTCCTCGATGGAACACATTTCTTGTCTTGTGTGAGACCATGAATTATACCCGTGCTGCGGAGCGGCTTTGCCTCACTCAGCCCGCAGTAACCCACCACATTCACTACCTGGAAGATCACTATGGCTGCCGGCTCTTTATCTATGAGGGCAAAATCCTGCGGCTGACAGAAGCGGGTCTGAAGCTGCTTGAGTATACCCGTTCCCTGGCTTACAACAGCCGCAAGGCAGAAGAAGCCATGAAATCCCCTTCTCCGGTCTCTCTGCGGGTAGGAGCCTCCAAAACCATTGGAGAGTTCGTGATTGCGCCTCAGGTGAAACGCTTTTTGCAGGAACATCCCGAGGCTAATTTCTCTCTAACGGTAGATAATACCCAGACGCTGCTGCGGTCTTTGGAGTCCGGTCGGCTGGATTTCGTGCTGTTGGAAGGTTTTTTCGATCGCAGCCGGTACGATGCAACTTTATACCGAAAGGAACCCTTTTTCGGAGTATGTTCGCCAGATCATCATTTTGCAGGCAGAACGGTGGCTGTAGAGGAACTGGATGCAGAGCGCATTCTAATCCGAGAGCCCGGCTCGGGCACTCGAA
>NZ_NFKB01000136.1:0-942 GCF_002160175.1 Faecalibacterium sp. An192 | reverse complement strand
TTCAAACCATCGCCGCTGCAAAACAGAGCGGCCAGCCCATCAAAGTCTGGTGTGCAGAACATGGAGTTGCTGTGTCCAGCTTTTACAAGTGGCAGCGAAAAATGAGAGATGCCCTGCTGACTGCGCAAAATTCAGAAATTCAATTTCAGGAGCTGGAAATGCCCTGCAATAGATACGGCACACCGGATTCAGATCGAATCATCCTGCATATCCAGGATATCCTGGTAGAGCTTCCAGCAGGTGTAAGCGCAGAACAGATCAGCGCAGTCGTTCGAGGAATCCGACATGCTGGGTGACATCAGCCGGGTAGATCATATCTATCTGGCTTGTGGGTACACCGACCTGCGGCGCGGAATAGACGGATTGGCGCAGATCGTACAGCAGCAGTTTGAGCTGGACCCGTTTTCCAATAGCCTGTTTTTGTTTTGCGGCAAACGGCGGGATCGAATCAAGGCCCTGTTGTGGGAGGGAGACGGATTTGTTCTGCTGTATAAGCGAATGGAGAATGGCGGAGGATTTCAATGGCCCCGCAGCTGTGCCGAGATGCGGAGTCTGAGCTGGCAGGAATTCCGGTGGCTAATCGAAGGACTTTCCATTGACCAGCCCAAAGCAAACAAGAGCATAGAACGGTGCGTTTTGTGAGGTGAAGTTTTCCACAAAAAATCAGGCCGCTTTTGCAGCAGACCTCATAGAATTTTTGCAGGAAGTTCTCTGTGCAGACAGCTCGCAATGCGAGCTGTTTTGCTGTATAATAGGAGTCAGACATCTTGCGGGAGGCTGCCATGCAGAAAATTGAAACCGGCATTTCCGAGCTGCTGAAACGGCAGCCAGTAACAGAACAAGAGAAGGACGCCTACATCCAGGACCTGCAGAAAGCTCTGCGGCTTCTTCTGGAAGAAGTCCGAGATTTGGAAGAGATGGTTGCTCTGCTGCAGAAGAAGC
>NZ_NFKB01000135.1:0-959 GCF_002160175.1 Faecalibacterium sp. An192 | reverse complement strand
CCCTGCGAGACTTCTCAGATTTCTAAGACTTCTAAGACTTTTGATACTTTCTCTTATTTTCTCACAGGTCAGTACTTTTTTACAGTCGGGGGATTATGGAGCGCTTACGTTATTCCTGCCACGTATCCCCTATTTTTATGACTTTCATCAGCAAGTTTGGCACTCCAAAAAAGATTGGTAAAGCGTTGGTAAATAAAGTCCCATCACGCAAAAAGAGTTTTATCTAGGTTATTTTTTGATTTGAGGCAAATCCTGCCGTGGCAAACGAACAGGATTTTTACCATCTCTTTCGCACCTCTTTAAATTATGTTTCTACGCTATTTTTACATTTTCTTATCGGATAGTTCTTTATGGAAATCCATGTCCGCTCACATAGATTCTCAGGCATTGCGAATTTCTTTTCCATAGAAGAAAGAATCTTGATATTATTGTACCATACCTATGCCGTCTTTCATACCCCAAGTTAAATGGAATACGTCTCAAACAGGCGGCGCTTGTTAGATGGGTATGGGCAAATACATGATACAAAAGGCTTCTACATGTCAATACATCCCAGCTTGTATTAACAATAAACATTACCCTCTCCCATTGTCCATGACATTATGATATAATCACTATAAGTACTCACTCTAACAGCGTTGTAACATCTGTCTGATGTCTGGCTTTCGCCTCCAAACGAAATGAGGCCCATTATGATAGCTTTTCCCTTAGGGAATGGGGTGGAATCTTCTTCCCCGCCCCTTGGCCCCACAGCGATCATCTTCTTTGAACGCCAGCGCCTCTATCCTGGGCGCGGCCTGATTCTGTGCGGCCTTTTTGCCTTGCGCCCTTCCGTCCAAATGGCAGGAGGATGAACCGCTCCAGTAAAAGTAGACAGTGAAAAAAGAAGGCCTCCTGTGGTAGAATAAAACTACTACAGGAGGTCTTTGCTATGCCCAGAAAATACAGCCACATTCAGG
>NZ_NFKB01000134.1:0-964 GCF_002160175.1 Faecalibacterium sp. An192 | reverse complement strand
CCTATCTTTCGTGACGCAAAAGTTCTTTTGTTTTGGTGCGATCAACAACAGAAGGAATAGTGGTTAATTATTCCCCTTTGTCGCCACATCGGATGGGTTATTTACCCGAGCCTCTGAACGGTCTCTTGTTCAAAGGCCCCTTATATCAGCTCCCAGTCATGGTGCTACTGGGGGTGTTATAAGTAAAGGAATAAGTTAGGCATCAACGCTGGTACGAGTAACAGTGACAGCAATGAAGTTGGTAGAGAATGCCTTCTGCAGGTCATACTCGTTCTCCACATTCACAACACTCACAGACACGACATAGCTGCAATCATACTTGGTGTCAATACCAGAAATCTCATCCACCAGACCATCGGTGAATTTATCATTATCCTTCTCCAGAGCATCAGCAACCTTTTCCATTACCTTGTCCATGCTGACAGAACCATCAATAGCGAACAGAATAGACATCTTATAATCGCCATTCAGGTGCTTGTTGGCATTGCTATCGCTAAAAATATTTTTATTCTGACCCCAAGAGTCGTCGACGTCTGCCTTCTTATTGAAGTCTGCCACAACCTCCTGTACCCAAGGCCACTGATTATCCTTCTTCAAAGTGAGCAGCTTGCTGAAGAAGTGAGCGTTGCTAGCATTGATGTTAGCAGCACCAGCAACAGCAGCCTTCAGAGCAGCTTCATCAGAAGCATTATCCTCGAAGGTGATGTAGTCCTCATCGGCCAGATCCTTCATCTCATCGGCCAGCTTAGCAGAATAACCAGTAGCAGTGCTGGTCTCGGTGCTGGAAGCGGGATCCTTCTTATCGGTGTCGCCACAAGCGGCCAGCATGCTGATGGCCATAACGCCAGCCAGTGCCAGAGAAGCAATCTTCTTGAGTTTCATAATGAATTTTTCCTCCTTAATGGTGTAAAAGATAGAGACCCAAAACAGGTTCAAAGGAAGGTCCTTTCCTTTGTGTGCCTAT
>NZ_NFKB01000133.1:0-970 GCF_002160175.1 Faecalibacterium sp. An192 | reverse complement strand
AATAAGGCTGATACACCTGCACCAAAAGGTGAAGGAGGTGGCTGCGGGGCCTTTCGGTACCCCAAGGCAAATGGACACAAATCCTCCCGGTTCAAAGATGGCGGCTAAGAGCACCTAACAAAACCTGACAAATAGAGGAATATGCAGTAAAATACCAGTGGGGGTGAAGCAAATGCCCAGGAAACTGGTAAGCGACGAACTGTGGAGTCAGATTGAACCACTTTTGCCAAAACATAAGCCCACACCCAAAGGAGGCCGTCCACGTATACCTGACCGGGCAGCTTTGACCGGAATTATCTTTGTACTCAAGACAGGGATACCGTGGGAAGACCTGCCACAGGAGATGGGCTGCGGCAGTGGTATGACCTGCTGGCGCAGACTTCGGGACTGGCAGGAAACTGGTGTTTGGGAGAGCCTTCACCATGTCATCCTGCAAAATTTACACGATACGAAAAAGATCGACTGGAGCAGAGCCTGTATTGACGGCTCTGTCATCCAGGCAAAAAGGGGGGCGAACACACAGGACCCAACCCCGTAGATCGAGGTCGTCCTGGAAGTAAACATCATCTCATAACGGATCGCAATGGCATTCCGCTCGTTGTCGGCCTCACTGCCGCCAATGTGAATGATTGCAAAATGCTGGAATATATGCTGGATCATCTGCCGTCCCTGCGAAATTTGCACGGGAGACCCACTTGTCATCCTCAGAAACTTCACGCTGATAAAGGGTACGATTTTCCGTTTTGCAGACAGGCGTGCACAGTGAGACATATAGAGCACCGCATTGCCAGACGTGGGGTGGACAGTTCCTCTCATCTTGGAAAGCACCGCTGGGTTGTTGAGCGAACCTTTGCCTGGTTCCATCGATACAGGCGCCTGCTCGTCCGATATGAACGCAGAGCTGATATCCATTTGGCTTTTTTCACCCTTGCTGCCGCTTTGATCGCTTTTCGGTTTTGTTAGGTGCTCT
>NZ_NFKB01000132.1:0-1039 GCF_002160175.1 Faecalibacterium sp. An192 | reverse complement strand
GGATCAATGCTTATTTGCAGCTCCCCGCAGCTTATCGCAGCTTATCACGTCTTTCTTCGGCTCCCAGTGCCAAGGCATTCGCCCTGCGCCCTTCTTCGCTTGACCATTTTGCAATCTTTCGATTGCCTTTTAAGCCTCTTATACTCTAATTGCCAACAAGATCGTTTTCCCTTCCGTTTGAAACTGTAGTTTCTTCTTTAGAAGTTTTACTTTCTCGTTTCGCAGTTATTATTCAGTTCTCAAGGTACATCTTGGCGGTCTTTAGACCGCGTGGTGGGCCAAAATGGACTCGAACCATCGACCTCACGATTATCAGTCGTGTGCTCTAGCCAGCTGAGCTATTGGCCCATAAGTGGTGGAGATTAAGGGAATCGAACCCTTGACCCCCTGCTTGCAAAGCAGGTGCTCTCCCAGCTGAGCTAAACCCCCACAATCTCTGAGGTTCCCTTTACAGGGCCCTCAAAATTGAACAATATCGATCTCTTGTCTCGTCACCGACTGACACGAACTTCTCTGAAGTTCCGTCAGCCAGACTCCCTAGAAAGGAGGTGATCCAGCCGCAGGTTCTCCTACGGCTACCTTGTTACGACTTCACCCCAATCACCAGTTTTACCTTCGGCGGCGTCCTCCTTGCGGTTAGACTACCGACTTCGGGTCCCCCCGGCTCTCATGGTGTGACGGGCGGTGTGTACAAGGCCCGGGAACGTATTCACCGCAGCATGCTGATCTGCGATTACTAGCAATTCCGACTTCATGCAGGCGAGTTGCAGCCTGCAATCTGAACTGGGACGTTGTTTTTGAGTTTTGCTCCACCTCGCGGTATCGCTTCTCTTTGTTAAACGCCATTGTAGTACGTGTGTAGCCCAAGTCATAAAGGGCATGATGATTTGACGTCATCCCCACCTTCCTCCGTTTTGTCAACGGCAGTCTGAATAGAGTCCTCTTGCGTAGTAACTATCCATAAGGGTTGCGCTCGTTGCGGGACTTAACCCAACATCTCACGACACGAGCTGACGACAACCATGCACCACCTGTCTCT
>NZ_NFKB01000131.1:0-1056 GCF_002160175.1 Faecalibacterium sp. An192 | reverse complement strand
TAAGTTCCGTGATTCATTGTGAAGCATATTCATCATCTCCACATTTATCATACCACTGCTGTACAGTGCGGCGGTGACTTCACTCTATTTTCTGGGTTTGCTCTAGATCCTCATCCAGTTCTGCTTCCAGACCATTTTCCATGAACTCGGCAATGCTTTCCTTGGACAGGTTCTGGATGTCATCCATGCTGCCGATATTTACCATCTGCAAAAGTTCACGGATCTTCTCTCGACGGGCATTCTCTTCCGGGCTGCGATTCTTTCTGGCCAGACGTAATTCCTCTTGTGTGGTGCTTCTATTCTATACCTCTTAGGAGTTTTTCGCAGATTATAGGACAGTCTCGTGTTTAATGCTGGATCGTTAAATTCGCCAATTTCATAAAAAACAAGCAGGTATAGAAAAGACCGCACCGATTGCCCGATGCGGCCTCATGCCATCACGCAAAGGTGATGTGCAGCGTCTTGCCCAGACAAGACGCCATTTTTTGCAGAAACTCCAACGAAGGGTTGGTATTCCCGTTTTCAATGCGTGAGATGTTTGCTTGGTGCTCATCTTTTCAGCCAACTGTTTCTGAGTCAGTCCAGCAGCCTTCCGGCTGGCGATCGCTGCACGAATCACTTCGTACTGCGGTGCCAGGCGGTCATACTCTTCCTTTACTTCCGGGTTTTCTGCAAATACCTCCTTTTTGTAATCGCTGTACCTCATCTGCACACTTATTTTACAATCTTCTTTACTCCTATTAACTTTGGTATGAGATACGCTTTTATGAATTCCGATGCTTGAAATCATCCATTCGGTCGGTTTGACAGATATATAAAGAAATATAATTTTATTTAATCTCAACAAGAAACTCTCCTGCGGCAATCTTTAGATAAGCGGCTGCGGGAGAGTTTTTTGCATGCACTGCTTGTAAAGCCTTTTATTTCATGATATGATCATCGTATCATTTAGAGCAAACCCAGAAAATAGAGTGAAGTCACCGCCGCACTGTACAGCAGTGGTATGATAAATGTGGAGATGATGAATATGCTTCACAATGAATCACGGAACTTATT
>NZ_NFKB01000130.1:0-1125 GCF_002160175.1 Faecalibacterium sp. An192 | reverse complement strand
CCGGCAGGCTTATCCCCCGCGAGGACTACCGGCTGTCCACGCTGAACTGCGGCGGGGAGGATTTTGCCGTTGCCTGTATGCGGGCAAATCTCCGCTACGGGAAGAACCAACGGCGGGAAGATGTGAAAAGTCACCACTATATCATCAGCTTTGACCCACGGGACGGCCCGGACAACGGCCTGACCGTAGACCGGGCGCAGGAATTGGGCGAGAAGTTTTGCGCCGAGCATTTCCCCGGCCACCAAGCCCTTGTATGCACCCACCCGGACGGGCATAACCACAGCGGCAATATCCATGTGCATATCGTTATCAATTCGCTGCGGATAGAGGAAGTGCCGTTCCTGCCCTACATGGACAGGCCAGCCGACACGAAAGCCGGCTGCAAGCACCGCTGTACCGATGCGGCCTTGCGCTACTTCAAGTCCGAAGTCATGGAGATGTGCCACCGGGAGGGGCTTTACCAAATCGACCTCCTGAACGGCAGTAAGAACCGCGTGACCGACCGGGAGTATTGGGCGCAGAAAAAAGGACAGGCCGCGCTAGACAGGCAGAACGCCCCCATGATTGCAGGCGGTATCACGCCCCGGCAGACCAAGTTTGAAACGAACAAGGAAAAACTGCGGCAGACCATACGGAAAGCCCTTGCCACCGCCACCGGCTTTGACGAGTTTTCCTCTCTGCTGCTGCGGGAGGGCGTGGCCGTCAAGGAGAGCCGTGGTCGGCTGTCCTACCTCACGCCGGACAGGACAAAGCCCATTACCGCCCGGAAACTGGGCGACGATTTTGACCGCGCCGCTGTCCTTGCCGTTTTGGAGCGGAACGCCGCCAGAGCCACAGAAAAGGCCGCAGCCATACCCGAATATCCCCGGCATGGGAAAACCGGCATACAGCCCACAAAAGCCCCACAAACCGCCCCGAAACAGGACGGTGTGCAGCGGCTTGTGGACATTGAGCAGAAAAAGGCCGAGGGCAAGGGCAAAGGCTACGAGCATTGGGCGAAGATACACAACATCAAACAGATGGCCAAGACGCTGAATGTGTACCAGCAGTACGGCTTCACTTCCCCGGAGCAGTTGGAAGCTGCTTTTGATACCGCCTATGAGGAAATGCGCCAGACCAGCGGCG
>NZ_NFKB01000013.1:0-68497 GCF_002160175.1 Faecalibacterium sp. An192 | reverse complement strand
CGCCGCCAGCGTTCGTCCTGAGCCAGGATCAAACTCTTTATAAAATGATATTTAATCACTTTACAGTGTTTAAATCCAATCCTCAGCACGCAATCGCTTGCGTCCTGTAAGAATTACTTTTTGGAATTTTAAGTGTTTCCAACACTTTAAAGGTTCCGTTACAAGTATTCGATATTGTTCAATTTTCAAGGTCCTGTCCGCTCAGCCTCTCGGCTGGCGACCTGTTTATTTTACCACAGCGTCTCGAACTTGTCAAGCACTTTTTTCGAAGTGTTTTTCAGTTCTTTTTGCTTTGTGGGCCGCCCCGTCAGGGCGCTCACATATAGTACTACAGACCCGGATATTTGTCAAGGGTTTTCCCCTAATTTTTCCATTTTCTGCAGCCAGCGAGCTTTTCTGTTCGCTGTGAGGTAAATTTTACCACAAATTCTCCTAAATTGCAAGAACTTTTTTGCATTATCCCTCCAAAAGTTTCGTCCGCATCATTTGGAGGATCTTTCGCTCCCGCCGGGAGACCTGTACCTGGGTGATATGCAGCAGTTTTGCCGTATCGCTTTGGGTTCGGTTCCCATAAAAACGAAGCCGAATCAAAGCCTGGTCCGATGCAGGCAAACTTTCCAGTACTTCTTCCAGGCTGATTTTATCCGCCAGTTCTTCTTCGGGAGAGGCCACCGGAATATCCAGCTGCCGCTCATCGCCGTCGTCTCCTTCCGGGGTGAGGCTCATAGCCGGCATGGAAGCCCGAATAGCCAAAGCAATCGCTTCGGGAGCCTCCCCCAGTTCCTCCGCCAGCTGCCCTACCGTCATCTCTACACCATACAACTTCATATGGCGTTCCCGGGCTGCGCTGATCCTCAGTCCCAGTTCCTTAATGGAACGGCTGACCTTGACGGTACCGCCGTCCCGGAACAGTTTCTTGATTTCTCCCAGGATGACCGGCACTGCATAGGTGGAAAAGCACACACCCCGGGTTTCATCAAAGCCGTCACAGGCTTTCACCAGTCCCATACACCCTGCACTGTACAGATCATCGTACTCAATGCCGCGGCCGCGAAAACGGCCGGCACACGCATGCACCAGCCCCAGATTGTTCTCAATAAATGCACTCCGCCGGGTCTTGTCCGATACCATAAAACTGCCGCCTCTCTTTATAGATTATGTATCGGAGCTCTTGGCGGCCAGCCGTTTGGTCATCACCACCCGGGTTCCCCGGGCCGGATGGGAGGTCACCCGCACCCCATCCATAAAGCTCTGCATGACGGCAAACCCCAGGCCCGAGCGTTCCTCCGGGTCGCCGGTGGTGAACAGCGGCTCCATGGCCTGGGCCACGTCCGCAATCCCTATCCCCTTGTCCGCCACAGTAATTTTGATCCGGCGGTCTGGATAGACTGCCACCGTCAGAACAATCTGTCCCACACGGTCCGGATAGGCATGCACGATGCAGTTGGTCACCGCCTCTGAGACAGCGGTCTTGATGTCGGCCAGCTGGGGCACCGTCGGGTCATACCGGGCCAGAAAGGCCGCCACGGCGCCCCGCGCATAGGCCTCGTTGACGCTGAGAGAATCGAACTGGATGCGGGTACTGTTTTCCGCTTTCATACCTGATGTCCTCCTTCTTCACTGCTGAGGGTTTGTTCCGGGTCGCTGCAGGGAATCCGGGCCAGATCCAGCACCCGGCGCAGCTGCCGGGGCGCATGCTGGACCCGAATCCGCCCGCCCAGCGCCTGGGCCCGGCGCTGCCGGCCCAAAATCAGGCCCACGCCCGAGGAATCCATGAACCCCACCCCGCTGAAATCCATCACCAGGATATGGGGTGTATGGCAGACCATGGCGTCGTCAATCTCCAGCCGCAGAGACTGGGCCGCGTCGTGGTCGATCTCTCCGGCAAGATACGCATACAGGGTGTCCCCTGCCATGCTGAACCGCACATTTGCCATCGCGTCTCACACTCCTTACAACAAAAAATCCCGTACACTATGCATCTAGTGTACGGGATATGCCTTTGATATTTTAGGGAAGCGTGTCGAGGGGATCAGCGGCTTTCCAGCAGGCGCTCAGCCTCCAGGGCCAGCTCCTGGCTGCCGCAGATCACAACACCGCGGCCGCCGGTGGCGCGGGCAGCCTCCAGAGCCTCTTCCAGGCCGGCGCAGGCCTGGGCCTCAAAGTGGAACCGGGCCAGATTGGTCAGGGTATCCGCCAGAGCCGGCTCCGACCCCGCAGGAGCGGTAAGGTAAAGGCGGTCAATGGGCCCTTCCTCCCCCATGCCGGGCATCTTTTCCTTGTCCTTTTTCTGGTCGTCGGTCAGCAGACCGTTTTCCAGGGTGGCAAAAAAGTCCTCTGCCCCTTCCTGGCTCCGCAGGCCAATGACAGCGTTCAGATGCCGGATCTTGGCCATCTGGAGCACACGCAGCAGCGCGGCGGCCTGCTGGGGCGTCCGGCAGGCGTCCAGAATCACCAGCGGGTCCCGGGAAACAATCCGGATGCTGCTGCGGTTCTTGGCGGCGGCCATGGCGCCCAGGATGGCGTCATCCTGGATGTCGTGGCCTTTGCGCCAGAGGGCCAGGGCCAATTCCACCGCCACAGCGGCGTTGCAGGCGGCGTGATACCCCATAAAGGCGGGAGGCACGTCGTATCCGCCGTAATCCACCCGGGCGGTGGGCTTGTCGTCGTCGGGGAAGGTGATGTCCTCCTCATCGGGGACCACCAGTTCACAGTCCGCCTTGCCTGCGGCCACAATGATTTCGGTCAGGGCCGGCTTGGGCTGGCCGGGAGCGGTCACGCAGACCGTCCCCTTCCGCATGACGGCGGCTGCATCGTGGGCCAGACGCTCAATGGTGCGGCCGGTACCGTCGGGACCAATGTGGGTCACGGCGCAGGCAGGCACCTGGGGCAGAGCCGACGCCAGAGCGCCGTCTGCCGTCTCCACCACCGCAAAGGCACAGCCCGCCGCCCCAAAGCAGCTGCAGGCTGCCGCCAGTTCCGCCGCCGGGCGGGACAGCAGCGTCCCTTCCAGAATCCGGTCTGCCGCCGCGGTATAGGCCTCGGCTGCAGCGCCGTCCAGAGGCTGGCCGTCCACCAGGATGCGGGCGGACAGGGGCTCGGCCCCCGCAGTGTACAGACCGGTGCGGAAGCCTGCACCCGTCAGGATGCCTGCTGTGAGGGAGGCCACCGCCGTCTTGCCCGCCGTCCCGGCGACCGGGATATACTGGACCGCCGGGTCCGTCCCGGCAGGCAGCGCGGCGGCAAAGTCCTGGGGTGAGTCAAACCCGTCGGGCAGAGAGGCGAAGAATTCGTCCGCCTCCCGGATGGATTGGATGGTGCGCATCGTTCGATTCCTTTCTGTCGGGGAGTTCCCCCAAACGGCTGAAACGCCCAAATTTCCAATATCTTGCGTTTGGAGATTCAGGCGTTTCAGATCTTTGTTTAAAATTCAGTATCGTCCCTGCGGCGTCCAAACAGCAGATGCCACAGGCCCAGGAACAGCAGGCCGCAGATCATGCCCATCACCACGCCGGAAAAGTCAATCCAGACGTCGGTGACCAGGCTGCCCCGTCCATCATAGAACAGCTGGATGGTTTCATCGGTCAGGGCGGTCAGCACGCCGAACAGCGCCGGCCAGCTGAGATACGGCAGCAGACGTCTGCGGCGTCCTGCCAGCATCCGCGTCACCAGCAGCAGGAAAAATCCCTCCATCATATATTCGCAGAAGTGGGCCGCCTTGCGGACCATGTGGTCGGTCAGGCGGGCCGCCAGACCGGGATGGCCCAGCCGGCGCAGAACCTTCTGCAGAAAAGCCAGCACCATGCCGCTGGCGCTGGAGGAGACGCTGGCGGTTTTCATCGAGTTGGAAAAGATAAACCAAATCGTTCCCACCAGGGCCGCAAGCAATATCACCTTGATCCCTGTCCATACCCATCCGTAGCGTTTGCTGTTCATATACCTCCTTTAACCCAGCGCCTGGATGCTCTGCTCAATGTTGGCCAGCTTGTCCTGGCTGCGGGCATACTTGGCGCGGGTTTCCTCCACCAGTGCGGCGGGGGCTTTTTCGATGAATTTGGGGTTAGCCAGCTGGTTCTTGAACATGGCCATTTCCTTTTCGGCCTTGGCCTTCTCTTTGTTCAGGCGGGCCAGCTCCTTGTCGCGGTCAATCAGCTCCATCATGGGGATGAAGCCGCGGGCGGCGTGGGTGGACACCTGGACCATGCCGTCGGTGCTGCCGGTGTACTTGTCGGTGAAGGACACCTCGGTGGCAAAGGCAAACTTGGCCAGGTAGATTTCCGCCTTCTGGAAGGGGGTCGGGTCAGCCGTCTCGATGACCATGCGGGTCCGCTTGGCGGGATGGACGTTCATCTCGGTGCGCATGGTGCGGACCGCCTTGATATAGTCCATCACCTTTTCAAAGGCCTCTTCCTCCTCGGGCCAGCTGAACTCGGGGTTGGCCACAGGCCAGGCAGCGGTCATGATGGTCTCGGCGCTGCCAGGCAGAGCCTGATACAGCTCCTCGGTGATGAAGGGCATGAAGGGATGCAGCAGCTTAAGGGCCTCGCTCAGGACGTGGACCAGCACCCGGCGGGCCGTATCCGCCTGGACGGCGTCGCCCGAGTTCAGGCGGGGCTTGGCGATCTCGATAAACCAGTCGCAGTAGACATCCCAGATAAAGCTGTTGATCTTGGCGGCAGCCAGGCCCAGCTCGTAGTGGTCGATGTTGTCGGTCATGGCGCTGGCCACCTGACCCAGCTTGGTCAGAACCCAGCGGTCGCTCATATCCAGCAGGCTGGCGTCGGGCAGACCGGGGGTGAAGTCCTCCGGCAGGTTCATCAGGACAAAGCGGGTGGCGTTCCACAGCTTGTTGGCAAAGTTGCGGGCAGCCTCCACCTTCTTCTCGCTGTAGCGCATATCGTTGCCGGGGGTGGAGCCGTCCACCAGCATGAACCGCAGGGCGTCGGCGCCGTACTGGGCGATGACCTCCAGCGGGTCGATGCCGTTGCCCAGGCTCTTGGACATCTTGCGGCCCTGGCTGTCGCGGACGATGCCATGGATGCAGACGGTGTGGAAGGGTGCCTTGCCGGTATAGGCCAGGCCCGAGAAGATCATACGGCTGACCCAGAAGCCAATGATGTCATAGCCGGTGACCAGGGTGTCGGTGGGATAGAAATACTTCAGGTCCTCGGTTTCCTCCGGCCAGCCCAGGGTGCTGAAGGGCCACAGAGCCGAGGAGAACCAGGTGTCCAGGGTGTCGGGGTCCCGGGTCAGGTGGGTGCAGCCGCACTTGGGGCAGGCTGCGGGTGCTTCCTTGGCCACGATGGTCTCGCCGCACTCGTCGCAGTACCATGCGGGAATCTGATGGCCCCACCACAGCTGGCGGCTGATGCACCAGTCACGGGTGTTCTTCATCCAGTTCATATAGTTCTTGGTGAAGCGCTCGGGGACAAAGCGGATCTCGCCCTTCTCCACCGACTCGATGGCCGGCTTGGCCAGGGGCTCCATCCGGACAAACCACTGCTTGGAGACCATGGGCTCGATGGTGGTGTGGCAGCGGTAGCAGGTGCCCACCTCATGGCGCAGGGGCTCCACCTCTTTCAGGTATCCGCCGGCCTCCAGGTCGGCCAGGATAGCCTTGCGGGCCTCCATGGTGGTCATGCCGGCATACTTGCCGCAGTCCAGCACCCGGGGCTCGTTGACGGTGTTCTTGCCGGCGGCAAAGAGGGCGTCGGCGGCGGCCTTGTCGGCGGCGCCGGTCATATGGCCGTCGTAAGTGAACACCCGCACAATGGGCAGGCTGTGACGCAGACCCACCTCAAAGTCGTTGGGGTCGTGGGCGGGGGTGATCTTCACCACGCCGGTGCCCTTGGTCATGTCGGCGTGCTCGTCGCAGACAATGGGAATCTCCTTGTTCAGCAGGGGCAGCACCACATGGCAGCCGTGGAGATGGGCATAGCGGGGATCTTCGGGGTTGATGGCCACGGCGGTATCGCCCAGCATAGTCTCGGGACGGGTGGTGGCCAGCTCCAGCATCTCGCCGGTCTCCTTGACCGGGTACAGCAGGTGCCAGAAATGGCCGTCCTGCTCGGTGTACTCCACCTCGGCGTCCGAAATGGAGGTGTTGCAGTGGGGGCACCAGTTGACCATCCGGTTGCCGCGGTAGATCAGGCCCTCGTTGTACAGCCGGACAAAGACCTCACGCACGGCCTCCGAGCAGCCGTCGTCCATGGTGAAGCGTTCCCGCTGCCAGTCGCAGCTGCTGCCCAGCTTCTTCAGCTGGCTGACAATGCGGCTGCCGTAGCGGTTTTTCCAGTCCCAGGCCCGCTCCAGGAAGCCGTCGCGGCCCAGGTCCTCTTTGGTCAGGCCTTCCTTGGCCATGGCCTCCACCACCTTGGCCTCGGTGGCGATGGATGCGTGGTCGGTGCCGGGCACCCACAGGGCAGCATAGCCCTGCATCCGCTTGGTGCGGATCAGGATGTCCTGCATGGTGTTGTCCACGGCGTGACCCATGTGCAGCTGGCCGGTGACGTTGGGGGGCGGCATCACAATGGTATAGGGCTTCTTGTCGGGGTCGGCCTTGGTGTGGAAATAGCCGCCGTCCTGCCAGAACTGGTAGATTCGGTCCTCCACCTGGCTGGGATCATATTGCTTTGCGAGTTCCTTCATGGGCAAAATCCTCCTGTCTGTGTCGGTGGGGGACAAAAAAGCCGCCCCACGGAAATTCCATGGGACGGCTGAACATTTCGAGCCGCGGTACCACCCAAATTGCGCCCGGCCCTCGGGGCCGCACGCCTCTTGACGCCCCGGTAACGTGGGGCAGGCCGGGGGCGGCTGACAGGGCGCTTGCCTTTCACCGCTCCTGCTCCGGAGTGACAGCGCGCCGCCCTGCCCTGCCGGCTTTCACCTGGCCCGGCTCTCTGAAAGGGTGGATGCAGCGCGCACTCTCCCTCATCGCATTTAGTTGAGAATAAATATAGCGGTTTTTGGACGGTTTGTCAATACGCAAACCCGCTCCCTGTGCAGTTTCACAAACCTTTCCCAGAGCGGGACGGGGCCGTCTCAGTCCAGACGGAACACCTGCTCCAGCTTGGGCTGGGCACCGGTGACCGGGTCCATCTCCAGCTCCAGAATATCCTTCATGTACTCGTTCCACCGGTCCACCACCGGGCTCTCGGCCTGGACCTTTTCGGCGTAGGCCACGCCCTTTTCGCACTCATAATAGCCGAACAGCTCATCGTTCACATAGAAGATGCTGTAATTGCAGATGCCCGCCGCTTTCAGCACCTCCACCATCTCAGGCCAGATCTCCTGGTGACGGCGCTGGTATTCCTCTTTGCAGCCGGGCTTGATCCGGCCTTTCCATGCCATGTGTTCCATCTCGCATACCTCCGCTGTGCAGTGTTGGGGCGGCAGCCCGCCGCCGTTTTCCCCGTAAAGATACCACACTTTCCCCCGGATGTAAAACGTTCCGGGCCCAAAGGGCACAATAGATGGAAAAAGTTCAATTTCTTCTGCAAAAAGTACAACAAACTCGTTCCGGTTTCGGGTCATCTATGCTACAATGAGGGTATTCCCGGATTTAGTTTCAACCCACGAGGACTCCTATGCACAAACCTGAAACCGCTGCACTGATTTTCTGTACCCTTCAAGCCCCAGATCACCGCGCCCCCGCCGGGCCGCGGCGGACTTTCTGCGGGCTTTTTTCTATTGGACACCAAGGAGGCACCCCATGACTTTGCTGGAACAATGCCAGATCTGGCACACCCATGACCAACACCAGAAGATTTTCGATGCCCTCGAAGCCCTGCCCCCGGAGGAACGGACCGCCGCCACCGACATGGAGCTGGCCCGGGCCTGCAACAACCTGGCCGATCCCCAGACCCCCGAAGGCCAGGCCCTGCTCCGCCGGGCCATCCGGCTGATGGAGGCGCATGCCGATGCGCTGCAGGACACCTACAGCTGGAATTTCCGGCTGGGCTACGCCTACTATTATCTGGACGAGGAGGGCCCGGCCCTGCGGTATTTCACCCGCGCCCTGGAGCTCCACCCCGGCGACAGCCCCGACGTCAACACAGCTGCGGACATTCAGAGCTTCATGCAGGACTGCCGTAGCCGTCTGGCGCTGCCCCGCTTCCAGAAAACCTTCCGGGCGCGGACGGCAGCCGCCTGGGAAACCTTTGCCCAGGGTGAGGAGCAGCTGCGCCGTCTCCTGGACGCCGGGGACGAAGAAAGCAGCCGCCAGGCCGTGGCCCTGTGCGGGGAGCTTCTCTCCCCTGCTCTGGAAAACACCCCGTTCGCCCTGGGCCGCACCCAGGAAAAGCATTTGTTGATGCTCACCCCCGAGGGCAGCCGCCCCCGGCTGTTCGCCGTGGATTATTTCAAGCGCCACGCGCCCGCCGAAGTTTTGGACCGGTGGGAGATCCTGGCGGGCCGCCAGCCGGAACCCGGCTTTGTGATGGTCTCGGAGGGCTGGGAGATTGCCCCGGCGGAGGTTCAAGTCTGGGTGGAGCAGCTGGGCGAGGACAGCGACCCAAGCGTGGGCCTGACCCTCTACTGCGAAAAACTTCTGCCCCTGCTGCAGCAGGATGAAAACCACGCCTGGTGGATGCTCTCGGTCCTCACCGACCAGATTCTGGGCGAGGTGGCCAGCATCCGGCTGGTGGGCTCCTTCCAGGTGGTGGACGCCCCCATGGATGGGGCAGCCGTCTCTCTGGACCAGCTGCCCGCCGCTCTGCGGGAGATGGGCCTGGACCTCTCCGCCGACCCCAAGACCTGCATCGAAGGCTACAGCAGCTATCACTTTGACCCTGAACCGGACCCCGACGCCGACTGGCGGATGGATGTGATTGCCGGCTCCACCAACTGCCCGCCCCTCCTGATGGGCTATCTGGAAGAGGACGACCGCGCGATGGACGACTATCACCGTCAGGGCATCGCCGCCGGCTTTTTCTGCTGGCCTCTGGACAGCGCCCAGCCCGACGAGCGCACCCGGCAGTTTTTCGAGTTCCGGGACGCTCTGAAAGAAGCTCTGACCGAGCAGGCCGGCCCCGACGCCTTGACCCTGACCGGAGACGCAGCGGGCATCCACTGCGGGTATCTGGACTTTGTGGCCTGGGATCTGCCCGCCGTTCTGGACGCCGCCAAAGCTTTCTTTGCGTCCAGCAACCCCGCCTGGGCCAACTTCCACAGCTTCCGGCGGAACGTCTCCACCATCCGCCTGTTTACCCGGGATGACGGCTCCGCCCTGGACCCCGAGACCGGCTCTCTCCTGAGCCGCCAGGACATCCAGGCACTGGAAGCCTGCTGCGAGGCCACCACCGGCTATTTTTACAAGATGCTGGGCTACCTGCAGGATTTCATCCAGGACGGCATTGAGGCCGGACGGTTCACCCAGCGGCAGGCGGAGCAGGATTTGCAGATTGCCCTCTGGTACGCCTACGCCTGCAACAACATCGGCGAATACGAATACTATTACCGGGCTGCCCAGTGGATGCCCGCCTCTGAAGTCAACGCCGCCGGCTGCGGCACCTGGTACTACCGCTATTCCTGCGCCCTGACCTACTGCGGCCGCCTGGAGGAGGCCCGCCAGTACGCCGAGGCCGGCCTGCGGGAGGAGCCCGACTATCCCTGGACCTGGCTTCAGGCGGCCAAGCTGCGGGCCCACTTCGGTGACAAAGCCGGTGCGCTGGAAGCCGTCCGCCAGGGCCTGGAGCGGGTGCCCGGAGATTATGAATTCCTGACCCTGCGGGAGGAAATCCAGGCCGGGGCCAGCCTGGAACAGATGGAGTATCACTGGATCGACCCCGGCGCCGACGGCGTTCTGCAGGAAGGCACCGACGCGGAAGCCGACGAAAAGCTCCGCTCCATCTCCTGCATCACCACCAACCCCAAGGGTCTGGCCCAGTTCCACGCCATCTTCCGGCCTGATCCCGACGACTACGAAAAGGACGCGCCCTATTGCAGCTTCCATTACCCGGTCAAGGGCCACCCGGTGGAGCTGGTGTTTGCAATGAACGAGGCCGCCCTCTCCAAGCTGGACCCCGCATGGCTGCGGACCCAGAAACAGCGTCTGGACAGCGGCCGCTGGCTGACCCGGCAGGCTTCCCTGGACGAGACCGGCACCCTGCAGCGGGTTCTGTTCAGTCTGGGACGGCAGGTGAGCCTGATTTACAAGACCAACCGCAAGGACGCTCCCTATTTCCAGGTGTGGCTGGACAACGACGGCAACCTGACCGCCCGCCCCGACAGCGAAAAGGACAGCGAGCCGGACACCGCCCCCCTCTGCTACACCGAGGAACAGATGCGGGCGGTGGAGAACCACATCGCCGCCAGCTTCGGCGCCTTTGAAAACGTACTCCACGAGGCCGAGTCCCCCGACATTCACATCGACCTGTGCATGGTGCCCCCCACCGAGGACCGGCCCTACTGGACCCTGGTCACCATGGGGATGGGCGCCTACCGGATGAACATTCCCCGGGAGCTGGCCGCCTATCATCTGGAACGGGCCGAGCTGGCCATCTGCCTGCCCCCGGAGTGGAAACTGGACCCCGCCTCCCTCCGGGAGGAGCGGTGGTACTGGCCGGTGCGGCTGCTGAAATCCCTGGCCCGGCTGCCAATCTCGGAGGACACCTGGCTGGGCTGGGGCCACACCACCGACAATCAGGAGCCCTTCGCCCCCGGCACCGACCTGTGCGCCGCCATTCTGGTCGCCCCGCCCCAGCTGGAGGACGGTCAGGAACGGTGCACTCTGCCCGGCGGCGAAACGGTGAATTTCTACCAGGTGATTCCCCTCTACCGCAGTGAACTGAACTACAAGCTGGCCCACGACGCCGACACCCTGCTGAACCGGATGGACTGGGTCAGCTTTGTGGTGGACCCCGCCCGGCCCGACGCCACCACCGTCGATCCTCCCGCCTGGGATCATCCGGTCCTGGACGACGCCCAGATGCACCTGGAAAGCATTCACGAAAAGGCCCTTTTGGTGGATGAAACCGCCGTATTCAATCACATGGCCATCTACCTGCGCTGGTGCATCGAACACGGCTTGATGTCCACCGTTTTCGCCGAGGACTACGCCGCCGTCATCCACCGCCTCCGGGAGGACCCCGCCCACACCGACCTGCGCGGCTTCATCCGGGACAAGCTGGCCGGGCAGCTGCTGTTGAATTTCTTCAGCCCCGAGGGGGCGGCCTTCAGCGCGTTCTATTACGCCGGCGAGGACCCCAGCTATCCCGAGGACATCGACGCCCACGCCCTGGATTATTTCGGCCCCGAGCGCTATGTGTCGGAAGAATTCCAGAACGAGGCCTATCTCTTTGTCCCCTACGACGAGGCCTACTACCAGGCCATGGCCCAGGTGATCCAGAGCCGGTGGGATTGCTGGGCGCAGGAAATCGCACAGGATGCCGCCCTTTCCGGCTCCTCAAATTGATATTTTCCGGGCGGTGTGCTACCATTTTTTCGATGTGTGAATCTTGAGGTGCAGGAGGTTATTGATTGTATGCGCGCGCTTCCCTATGAAAATTACATTTTTGACCTGTACGGAACCCTGGTGGACATCCACACCGACGAGGACAAGCCCGAGGCCTGGGCGGCCCTGGCCCGGTTCTACAGCTATTACGGCGCGGTTTACACCCCCGATGAGCTGCGGGCCGCCTACAACCGTCTGACCCAAGAGCGGACCGCCAACTGCCGCGGCCTGCGCCGGGACAGCCACGAAGCCTTCCCCGAAATCGAGATCGAGGAGGTTTTTCTGGCGCTTTTCATCGAAAAGGGCGCCAACGTCAGCAAAGACCTGGCCGTTCATGCCGGCCAGTTCTTCCGCGCCATGACCACCGAGTACCTCCGTCTGTACGACGGAACCCTGGAGATGCTCCGGATGCTGCGGGAAAGGGGCGCCAAGCTCTACCTGCTGTCCAACGCCCAGGCCATCTTTACCGCCTACGAGATGCGGGCCCTGGGGCTGGACAAGGTCTTTGACGCGGTGTATCTCTCCTCGTCCTGCGGATGCAAAAAGCCCGATCTCCGTTTCTTTGAGCTGCCGCTGAAAGAGCACCATCTGGACCCTGTCCGCTCCATCATGACCGGCAACGACGCCGCCTGCGACATTGCAGGGGCCAAAGCCGCGGGGCTGGCCACCCTGTACGTTCGCCCCAATATTTCCCCCAAGGAGCCCCTGCCCGACGCCGATTTTGTGATGCCCGCCATGGACATGGCCCGGATGGGCGCACTGCTGTCGGGTGAAGCCCAGCCGTAACACTTTCAGACAAAAAAGCTGCCCGGTGACCTGCATCGGGCAGCTTTTTCTTATGCGTTTTCCAGACGGAGGCAGTCTTTCAGATACTGACCGGTGCGGCTGGCCGGGTTTTGGGCCACCTGTTCGGGTGTGCCGGCAGCCACAATCCGCCCGCCGGCCTTTCCGCCGCCGGGGCCCATATCCACCACGTAGTCGGCGTTCAAAATCATATCCAGGTCGTGTTCAATGACAACCACCGTGGCCCCCGCCTCAATCAGCCGCTGGAACACCCCCAGCAGCACCCGCACATCCAGGGGATGCAGGCCGATGGTGGGTTCATCAAAGACAAACACGGCGTCGCCCTGGGCTTTGCCCATCTCGGCGGCCAGCTTGAGCCGCTGGGCTTCGCCGCCCGACAGGGCCGGCGTCGCTTCTCCCAGGGTCAGGTAGCCCAGGCCCAGATCGTCCAGCACCTGCAGCTTGTCCGTCACCTTTTTGTGGCCCGCCAGTCGTTCCAGGGCCTGCTTCACCGTCATTCCCATCAATTCGGGCAAAGAGACGCCGGGGTCGTCCCCGGCCGCCTTCTTGGGACGGCAGCGGACCGCAGAGGCGGCTTTTCCGTAGCGGCGGCCGCCGCAGTCGGGACAGACGATTTCCACATCCGGCAAAAACTGGACGTCCATGGTGATCTGGCCGGTGCCGTCGCAGCCGGGGCACCGGAGGGAGCCGGTGTTGTAGGAGAAATCCCCAGCCTTGTACCCTCTGGCCTTTGCCTCGGGCGCGGCGGCAAACAGACGGCGCAGATCATCCAGCACCCCGCTGTAGGTGGCCACGGTGGACCGCACATTCACCCCGATGGGGGTGGCGTCGATGAGGTCAATCCGTTGGACACCGGGGGCCTCTACGGCTTCCACATGACCGGGCAGAGGCTGGCCGGCAATCTTTGCTTTCAGGGCGGGGATCAGGCTCTCCAGAATCAGGGTGGTCTTACCCGAGCCGGACACCCCCGTCACCGCAATCAGCCGCCCTTTGGGCAGGTCCAGGTCCAGCGCCTGGACGGTGTGAAGGGGACGGGTGGACAGCCGGATATGCCCCTGATCGAACATTTCTTCCGCAGATGCCCGCACCCGGGCCGTGGATTTCTCCTGCCCGTTCAGAAAACCGGCAATCAGGGACCCCGGCGTGCTTCCCACCTGCTCCACAGTTCCCTGGGCCAGCACCCGGCCGCCGTATTCCCCGGCGCCGGGGCCCATTTCAATGACCCAGTCGGCGGCTTTCAGGACCCGGACGTCGTGGTCCACCAGAACCACCGAGTTTCCGTGGTCGATCAGGTCCTTCACCACCCCCAGCAGCCCGTCCACATTGGAGGGGTGCAGGCCGATGGAGGGCTCATCCAGCACATACAGCACCCCGGTGGTGCGGTTGCGCACCGCACGGGCCAGCTGGACCCGCTGCCGCTCGCCGGTGGACAGGGTGGCGCCCGCCCGGTCCAGGGACAGATACCCCAGCCCCAGCTCCATCAGCCGCTGGGCGGTGTGGAGGAACTGGCGGCAGATGCTCCCCGCCATCTCCTGCATGGACTGGGGCATGGCCGCCGGCACTGCCTCCACCCAGGGGATCAGCTCGTCCAGAGTCATGGCGGTGACCTCGGCCAAATTTTTGCCGCAGAGCAGGCTGGACCGGGCCTGTTCGCTCAGCCGGGTCCCGCCGCAGTCGGGACAGTCGGACTGTTTCAGAAACCGCTCCACCCGCTTCATGCCCTTGTCATCCTTCACCTTGGCCAGGGCGTTTTCCACCGTATAGACCGCGTTGAAATAGGTGAAGTCCAACTCCCCCGCCGATGCGCCGTTCTTGGGCCGGTAGAAGATGTGTTTTTTCTCCGCCGGGCCGTGAAACACAATCTCCCGCTCCTGCGCAGTCAGCTGGGAGAAAGGCACGTCGGTGCGGACCCCCATCTCCCGGCAGACGTCGGTCATCAGGGACCACATGAGGGAATTCCAGGGAGCCACCGCCCCCTCATCGATGGTGAGGGATTCGTCCGGCACCAGGGTGGACTCATCCACCGTACGCACCACGCCGGTTCCCCCGCACCGCTTGCAGGCGCCCTCGCTGTTGAAGGAAAAACTCTCGGCGCTGGGACCGTCAAAGGACACCCCGCACACCGGGCAGACCAGCGGCCGGCCCGCCGCCACATTCAGAGAGGGCGGCACCCGATGGCCGTTTGGGCAGCAATGGCTTCCCAGGCGGGAGAACATCAGCCGCAGCGGGTTGAGCAGCTCGGTGGATGTGCCGAAGGTACTCCGGATGCCCGGCACCGCGGGCCGCTGATGGAGGGCCAGCGCCGCCGGGATGGATTCAATGGAATCGATGTTGGCCTCCGCCGCCTGGACCAGTCTCCGCCGGGTATAGGCCGACAGGGCTTCCAGATAGCGGCGGGATCCCTCCGCATACAAAATCCCCAGCGCCAGCGAGGATTTGCCCGAGCCGGACACCCCCGCAATCCCCACCAGCTTGCCCAGAGGAATGTCCAGGTCGATGTTTTTCAGGTTGTGGACCCGCGCGCCCCGTATCTCAATATGATCTGCCATCTTCCAGCCTCCCTTATCCTGTATCGACCCTATTATAGCAGACTTTGCCCCATAAAAACAACACGGAAACCAGCCCGTGCAAAAGGCTCATTTCCGTGCTGTGCGGTTTTATGAAAGAAGGTTTCTCTGCAAAAATTCAGTCCGGGACCGGCGGGGCGGATCAGATGCCGCTGGTGGCGGCGATCCGGCCTGCCCGGCGGCCAAAGGTCACGGTGCGGCCGCAGGCAGCGCCGGTGGACAGGTTGGGATAGGTGCCCGAGAAGTAGGCGCCCGAGTCATTGCCCACCACGTACAGGCCGGGAATGGGCTGGTTGTTGGTATCCACAGCGTTCATGTTCTGGTCGATCTGGATGCCGTCCATGGTGCAGAGGATGTAGCCGGTGTTCTTTGCGCCGTAGAAGGGAGCCCTGCGGACGGCGCTCAGGCGGAAGGACTCCTTGCCGAAGTCCTCGTCCACGCCCTTGTCGTACAGCTCATTGTAGCGCTCCACGGTGGCTTCCAGGGTATCGGCGGGCAGGCCCAGCTTCTCGGCCAGCTCGGCGATGGTGTCACACTTGAACAGGAAGCCGTCCTCGATCAGGCCGGGCAGCATCCCTTCCACCACCTGATAGGTCATATTGGGGTCTGCGCCGTTGGGGAAGGCAAACATACGGCTGCAGCCGTGGGTCTTGAAGGACTGGATATAGGTTGTCCAGTCGGAGTCAAAAATGGTATAATGGCAGTGATCCTCGTTGAACTCGTCGGCGTGGAGGATGCCCTCATAGGTGCCCGACTCGTTGAAGAACCGCTCACCCTTGGAGTTGACCTTCAGGAAGGGCTGGCTGCCCATCCAGAAGAAGCCGCTCTCGCCGCCCTCGGTCTGGGCGCGGCCGGGCACAGCGTCCGGCTTGAGAGCTGCACGGTCAAACATCATCATGCTGTGGGTCTCGTCGAACTTGCCGCCGGCCCAGATGCAGGCCTTGATGCCGTCGCCGGTGCAGCCGGGAATGGAACCGTTGCGGCCCACAATGGCCAGGTTCTGGGGCTGCAGGGCATCCATCATCTCATAGTTCATGGAGTAGCCGCCGGTGCAGACGATGACGCCCTTGGATGCGTTGATGCGGACGTAGTCCCCGTCCTCATTCTGGGCGATGACGCCGGTGACCCGGCCATCCTCCTTGGTCAGCTTGACCATGGGGGTGTTGTAGCGGAATTCCACGCCCAGGGTCTTGGCGTAGTCGGTCAGGACTTTGGCGCCGTCCAGCTCATTGCCCTCGCCGTCGTCGCTGCCGGCCCAGCGGGGCGAGTGGCCGGTGGCAAAGTGAACGTACCGGGAACCCTCGTCGTCGCCGCCGGCCTCATGCCACAGCTCGACGCCGCGCTCGGCCAGACGGTCGCCGTACCAGTCGATGGCCTCGCCCGACTCCTCGGCCCACAGCTTGACCAGGCGCTGGTCCAGGCGGCCCGCTGCAATCTTGGTCATCTCGGTGATGTAATCAAACTTGTCGATCTTGGTGCCCCATTCCTTCTGGTAGCGGCTGTCGATGGCGCCCAGGTCGTCCCGGACGCCGCCCGAGGTCAGCTTGTCGATGACCAGGGTCTTGGCGCCGTTCTCCCCTGCGCTGCAGGCCGCGAACAGGCCGCCGGTGCCGCCGCCCACCACCAGGACCTCGGTGTCCAGGGTCTCGACGATGTCGCTGTCGGCGATCTCCGGCTCATGGCCCAGCCAGGCGGGAGTGCCGTCGTCCACCACCGGCGTTTCCTCTTCCTCGGTGGCCAGGCCCATGGCCTGCTCGATGCAGCTGGCGGCCGCCTTCTTGACGGCGTTGGAGGTGATGGTGGCGCCCGAGACGGTGTCGATCTCGGAGCTCTGGGCGGCCATCAGGGCCTCCTGGAACTGCTCGGCCGAATCCACCGCCAGCTGGATGGTCTCCTTGGAGGTATCCACCTTTACCTCGGTGATGGCGCTGTCGCTGAAGGTCATGGTCACCGTCACGGCGCTGGTGCCGGTCTCGGTGGCCGAGTAGGTGCCGGGGGTGTAGATGCCGGCATTGCCGGCGGCAGAGGAGGCCGTGCCCTTGTCATTGGTGCAGGCGGCCAGAGCGCCGACGGTGGCTGCGCTCATGGCGGCGGCAGCCGTCGCCCGCAGAAAGCCCTTGCGGGAAATCTTTTCCATAGTTGTTGCTCCTTCGTTTTTTCGTGTTTCCTGTTCGGCCTGTGATCCAGGCCCGGACGGTTTGTTACTTCCTTAACCATCCATTCGCCCATTATTGTACACTTAACAGCAACCCGCAGGTCAAGAGCCTTGTCACCTTTTGCGCGCAGTCAGGAGGAAAACATGCATTCTGAGTCACATTCTCCCAAATACCGGATCGGCGAATTCGCCAAACGGATGGGTGTGTCGCCCCACTTCCTGAAATATTATGAAGAAACCGGCATCTTAAAGCCCGACACCCAGGAAAACCACTACCGCTTTTACAATTTGTGGGACGCCAGCGTCATTCTGGAGTGCAAGCGGATGAAAAACATGGGTTTCTCTGTGAAGGAAAGTCACAAGATCGTCACCGACAGCACCGCCGCTGACCTGGAGCAGATGCTCCAGATCCACCAGCAGGCCCTGACCGACGAGCTGAAGCAAAAGCAGCTGATCCTGGAAGCCCTCCAAAACATGAGGGCAGACCTCAGGTTATGCCAGGCCGGGGAATGGCAGATCCGCACCGTGCCGCCTGTATGGTTTCTGCCCCACACCCTGGAACAGCAATTCGTCAGCGACGCCGGCACATACACCCAGCTGGACCGCTGGGTGGAGGCCATGCCGGTGGTGCATTCGGCTCAGCGGGTCACGCTGGACCAGCAAAATCACTGGCAGCCCGAGTGGGGATTCTCGATCCCGGCGGACAAAGTCGAGGCCGCGGGGCTTATGCCCGAGCCCCCCGCCGTCCTGCTGCCCGCCGGCCGGGTTTTTGAGCAGTATCTTTCCTATCCGGTCCACCGCGAAACGGCCCAGGAGGAGCACAATCAGCAGTACGCCCGGGCTCTGGAGCACATCCGCCGTCTGAACCTGATTCCCGGCCGCACCATCCTCAAGGAAATAGTCAGCTACACTTTGCAGAACCACATCCGCCAGTCCTATTGCATCCTCCGTGTCCCGGTGGAGGAGCCTTGACCTTTTATACAGCAAAACAAACGCCCCTGCGCCTTGTTGTCCAGCGCAGGGGCGATCTTTTTATAGAGATTCAGCTCCCTCAGATCATGGATGGAAAAATCCTGCCGGGACTCCTTCAGGGACTGATGCGCCCCGAGCGGCCTGGCTTAAAATCCCACCAGCGCCGCCGCCAGCTTCAAAACGCCCGCCAACACCATAACCGCAATGGCGTTCATCTTGCCCTTTTGGAGCAGGAAAACGCTGATGCCAAAGATAACCACCAAGACCCAGTTGGTGCTCGCCAGACGGATCACCGCTCCCGAGCCCCAAAAGGCAGAAATCAGAATCGAAATTCCCGCGGCGGCAATCATGGCCACCACCGCCGGGCGCAGAGAGGCCAGCACCCCCTGCAGCAGATCCAGACTGCGATATTTGAGGTACAGCCGGGCAATCAGGGTGACGATGATGCAGGAAGGCAGAATGCAGCCAAAGGTGGCTGCCAGCGCGCCGGGAATCCCGGCGATTTTGATGCCAACAAAGGTGGCCGCATTGATGGCGATGGGGCCGGGGGTCATCTGGGAAATGGTGATGAGGTCGGTGAACTCCGACATGGCCAGCCAGGCGTGCTGGTCCACAATCTGGCTTTGAATCAGCGGAACGGCGGCGTATCCTCCGCCAAAGCTGAAGGCCCCGATTTGCAGAAAGCTCCAAAACAGCTGCAGCAGAATCATTTGGACCCCTCCTTCCGGCTGAGCAACGTCCGCACCACGCCCAGCAGGGCGCAGACCAGAACCACAATCACCACATTCACTTCAAAGAAACAGGTGGCGGCAAAAGCGGCCATCATAATCAGGACGGAGGATGTATTTTTGCTCTTGACCACGTCGGCCCCCATCTCCCATACCACCGAGGCAATCACCGCGCCCACGCCGGCCTGCATTCCTTCCAGCATCTGGCCGATGATGAAATTGGTGCGAAACAGATCATAAAAGACCGACACCGCCGCGATAATGACAAAGGGTGGGATGATGGTGGCCACAATGGCCACCAGAGCTCCCAGCATACCGTCCAGCTTGTAGCCCACCACAATGGCGCCATTCACCGCAATGGGACCCGGGGCCGACTGGGCGATGGCCACCAGATCCAGCATTTCATCTTCCTCGATCCAGTGGTATTCATCCACAAACTTTTTCTTCATCAGGGTGACGATGACATACCCGCCCCCAAAGGTAAATGCGCTCAGGTAGAGGGTGGAAACAAACAGCTTGGTGAGCACTTTGACCCGATCCTTCATGCCGTCCTCCTTTTGACCACAGGTTTGTATTTCAGCAGACCCATTATAATCATCCCGGCCCGGACGGACAACCCCCAAAATGCGACGTTCTTTGCCCCCGGCGTTTTGGGGTGGATCCGTCGGCCGGCCCTTTCGCGTTGGGGCATCGTGCCAATATCCGCCCAAATTCCCACAGCGCCATGCTTTTTGACCCGAACCACCATCACCGGCCCCTCTGCCCCGCCCGGATAAAACAATACGGTTCAGTTCTGTATGTTCTGTATCGCCGCTCCGGGGGTGTGAACCACTCGTCCAGAGCCCCCTCCACCGGCGCCTCGCAGGCGGTGATGCCGGGCCCGGCTCACACCGGCCGGCGGATGGTTTTTTCACGATACCGGAGACTCGCTTTTCTGAACCGTGCGCACAAATTTGCAGCCGTCCCCTTCCCCCGCCCTTGCAGTCTGCTGCCTTCTGGGCTATAATGAAATTTAAGCGAAACCCCGCCCAAAACGTCCTTGTCCGGATTCACTCCGGCCCGGACCGTCTGCGGGCGGTACAGACCCAACGCATCCATCATCAACCAATCGAAAAGAGGGATTTTCTTTGGAATATTACGGCACCATCGGCCCGGCCTGCGCCGATTCCGACACCCTGCAGAATATGGTCGAAGCCGGCATGACCGGCATTCGGATGAACCTCTCCCACGGCTCTCTGGCCGAGCACGCCGACTGGCTGGAACTGATTCACCGGGCAGGCATCCCCGAGCTGCTGATTGATCTCCAGGGCCCTGAGCTGCGAATCGGCCGCCTGACCGAGCCGGTCTTTTTGAAGGCGGACGGTCCCCTTCTGCTGGGGGCGCAGGGAATTCCCTGTCCCGCCGCTCTGGTGGAGGCGGCCGGGCCGGGCCAGGAACTTCTGCTGGACGATGGCCGGCTGCTGGCCCGGGTGGACGCCGTATCCGGCGGCACTCTGCACTGTACCGTCCTGCGGGGCGGGCTGCTGGAAAGCCGCAAGAGCATTGCCGCGCCGGGTTTGGAAATCCACTCCCCCACCCTCACCGCCGAGGACCTCCAGAATCTGGACATGGCTGTCTCCTGCGGGGTGACGGGGGTGATGCTGCCCTTTGTCCGCGGCGCCGAGGATCTGCGCACCCTGCGCCAGGCTTTGAACCAGGCCGGCGGCGAAAAAATCCGCATCTTTGCCAAAATTGAAAACATGGCCGGCGTCCAGGCGCTGCCCGAGCTGCTGCCCCTGGCCGACCACATCGTGATTGCCCGCGGAGATCTGGGCAACGCCATGCCCCTCTGGGAGCTGCCCGCCTGTCAAAAGCAGCTGGCCGCTGCCTGCCGCCAGGCCGGAGTCCCCTTCATGGTGGTGACCCAGCTGCTGGACAGCATGTGCGCCCGGGCGGTGCCCACCCGCGCCGAGGTCTGCGACATCTACAACGCCGTTCTGGACGGGGCGTCCAGCCTGATGCTCACCGGCGAAACCGCAGCAGGCCGCTGCCCGGTGGAGGCCATGCAGTATCTGGTCCGGACCGCCCGCACCGCGCTCTGAGTTTTCCGGCGGACAAGCCGGAGAACACGGTGCGTTTTCTCCTCTGCTCTACAACATCAAACGGCCGGGACCAGAAATCTGTCCCGACCGTTTTTCTTTTGATTTTGACTTGATGCCGGGGCAGAAAGCGGTTTATTCGGCCTGCTCCATCTCCCTTTTCCGCCAAATGACAATCCAGGCCCCCGCATACACCGCCAGATACGCCATCGACAGTCCCATGATGAGGGTATATTTCCGCTGCAGGCCGGCGGTGTAGCTCTCTGCGGTCTGATCGGCTTCCACCGTGATGTAGGCGTCCTCCTCCGGGATGGACAGGACCCGCCGCTCCACCGGTCCCTCCTCATATTTCTGCTCTGCCAGCGTCCGGGCTGTACTGCCCTCCACCTGCCACCGGTAGCCGGAGCCGTCAGTGGTCTTATAGTAAACCATGTAAACAATTTTGGTGGGATGGGTCCGCCCATACCGCCCGGTGGCGTTGTTTTTCAC
Source organism: Faecalibacterium sp. An192 (assembly GCF_002160175.1). NCBI lineage: Bacteria > Bacillati > Bacillota > Clostridia > Eubacteriales > Oscillospiraceae > Faecalibacterium > Faecalibacterium sp. An192. Next base: position 47,252 of record NZ_NFKB01000013.1, on the reverse strand, counting down.
CGAGACGGGGAGGATATCGTAGGGCACAAAGGTATGCACCCCTTCATCCACATAGCTGTCCGCCGGGCGGATGGAACCATAATCCCGGGCTCCGACATAGAGGCTGGCGGCCGCCAGAATCAGCAGCGGAATGCTGACCACTCTCCCAAGGTTTTTCGCCTTCTCCATCCAGGCAGCTGCCCGCTCCGGGCGAGCTGCGGGCACTTTCCCTTTCTCTTTAAGGGCGGCGCTGCGGCGCCGGAACAGCTTCACGCAGAGGAATCCCACTCCTACAACGGCCCACACCACCGCCAGAACCATAGTCAGCGGAACCAGAAAAACCAGGATAAAACCATTGGAGAGCAAAACCGGGAAACAGGCCATCAGCAGTCCCCAGCCCGCCAGTCCGCCCAGCAGGTTCATTCCCAGCCACAAGTGCCAGCAGTTCAGCTGCAGCCGCCGGGAAAACAGATTCCCCGCCAGAACAAAATAGGCCGCTGCCGCCGCAGGAAACCCATAGAGGAACCACCTCATATCGTTCCCTGCTGCGATCAGAAAACTCGCTAGCAGTGCGCCGGCATACAGCACAGCCGACCCCAAAACAGCCGCGGCTTTTTTCATCTTGTGTTCCTCCTTTTGTCCGCACCTTTTGCCCAAAATCTGCGCCCGTCATCCCGTGTCCGCCGGGGCGGACAAAAACCAATCCATGCGAAGCATGCACTACCAGGTCAAATAACTGCTCTTGCAGTTATTATACCATTGCTTTTCTGCATCGTCCATCCTGCGTTCCGTCCCCGGGCATGGGAACTGGCTTTTTCTGTTCTTGCAGGATGGCGCCCCGACCGGTATAATGAACCTGAACACACCGACCCAAGATGGAGGAACCCACTATGACCCCTGCCCGTCAAACCCAAATCGAAGCCTATGCCCAGGCCTGCCGTCAGGAACAGGCCGACCTGCTGCGCACTCTGGGCCGGATTCCTGCCCCCTCCCGCCGGGAGGACCGCCGCACCGCCTTCTGCCGGGACTGGCTGCTGGCCCAGGGCACACAGAATGTCACCATCGATTCGGCCAAAAACGTCATCTGCCGTCTGGGCCCCAGAGACTGCACCGCCTTTGTGGTCTTTGCCGCCCACACCGACATTGTTTTCCCTGACCTGGACCCCCTGCCCATGCAGGAGGAGGGCGGCAAACTCTTTGCCCCCGGCATCGGGGACGACACCGCCAACCTGGTCAATCTCCTGCTGGCCGCCCGGTATCTGATCCAACATCAGGTGCAGCTGCGCCAGGGCGTTCTGATTGTAGCCAACGCCTGCGAGGAAGGGCTGGGCAATCTGGACGGCACCAAAGCCCTGTTCGCCGCCTACGGCGACCGGATTCGGGCGTTCTATTCCTTTGACCTCTACATGCCTTTGTGCTGTGACACAGCCGTGGGTTCCTATCGCTACCGCATCACCTGCAAAACCCAGGGTGGGCATTCCTACGTCGATTTCGGGCGGCCCAGTGCCATTCAGCTGCTGTGCGGCCTGGTGGGAGAACTGTACCAGATTCATCCCCCTGCCCAGGCCAAAACCACCTTCAACGTGGGCCGCATCGAGGGCGGCACCACCGTGAACTCCATTGCACAGGAGGCCTCCATGCTGTACGAGTTCCGCTCCACCGACCAGAGCTGTCTGGACCAGATGGAGCAGAAGTTCCGTCAGGCGGTTGCCCACTGGGAGGGCCGCGGCGGCGACTTCGAGGTGGAATTGCTGGGGGTGCGTCCCGGCAACGGGCCCCTGGACCATGAGGCTCTGGCCCGGTTCACCCGGCAGAGCGACGAGATCATCCGCACTTTCACCGGGCGGGAGCCGGTCCACACCCCCAACTCCACCGACAGCAACGTTCCCCTTTCTCTGGGCATCCCGGCCAACACCATCGGCACCGTGGACGGCGGGCTGCCCCACACCCGCCAGGAATGGGTAAACCTGGACAGTCTGCCCACCGGTCTCAAAATCGTCCTGGCTCTGATGCTGGAATACGCGCAGGAATGAGACTTATCCCGGGCCAGGCGGGCTGTCCCCTTTTGAATCAAAAACGCGGAAGAATCGCGCTGCATCCAAGGGCAGCCGGTTCTTCCGCGCTTTGTTTTGGACGGGACGGCGGCAGACCGTCACCCGTGTTCCGGTTCTTTTTTCTGTTCCAGCAGGGCCGGAATGGTGGTCCGCCGCTCCTGCTCCAGCAGCTGGCTGGTATGCAGTTTCCGGTCCAGATTGGCCTCGTAATCCCGGGCAAAATAGCAGGAAAACAGGACATTCAAAATATAGAGAATCGAGTTTTCAGTGGCAAAGGTGGAAATCTTGCTGTACAGCCGCTCCCGGGAGGAGATGCTGAAGGTATACCGGGCCGCGCTGCGCAGCAGGTTTTCCCCCGCGCTGGTGATGGCGATGATCGGTACCCCAGTCCCCTGCAAGATGGGCAGGATGGCCCCTGTCTCCCGGACACCGCTGTTGCCCGAATAGGAAATGATGATGGCGCAGTCATCCTCCCCCAGCGAGCTGGCCAGCAGGCCAAAGGTTCCCTGGACCGGGATATCCACCACCCGGCCGATGCTCAGCATTTTGCGGGAAAACAACTCCCCCAGCAGGCTGTTGGGACTGATGCCGAACAGGCCGATCCGCCGGGAACGCTTCAACAGGTCCACCGCTTCGTCCAGCGGGGCATGATCCAGCAGGTCGGCTGTGTCCAGGACGCTTTCCACCTGCAAAGAGCAGATCTGGTTGATGATATCCTGGCGGCTCGACTGGGCGGTAAAGGGAAAGTTGGGGTCGATGTCGGTGTAGTGGGATTCCTGGTATTTTTGTTCCTCCACAAAGGCCTTGAGAAAGGCCCGCCAGCCCGAAAACCCCAACTCCTTGGCAAAGCGGACCAGGGCCGCCTTGGAGGTATAGGTGGCGTCCGCGATCTCCTGGATGGAATAGCGGTAGAGATGGGACTTCTCCTTTAAGATAAACTCGCCGATGTTCTTCCGGGTGCCGCCGCCATAGAGGACGGCTGCCTCCTCCACCCGCTGGATCAGATTCACACACAACACCTCCTGGCAGAAAGACCGCCCGTTCCGATACGCCTATTGTATCAGGTCCGGGCGGTCTTGTCGATTGGTTTTTCTCAGGCTTCTCCCAGGTCAGCCCCGTTGGTGGCAATCACCTGCTTGTACCAATAGAAGCTCTTTTTGGGGATGCGGCGCTTGGTGCCGCGGCCTGCGTCGTCCATGTCCACGTAGATAAAGCCATATCGCTTGCTCATCTCGCCGGTGGAGGCGGACACCAGGTCAATGCAGCCCCAGCTGGTATAACCTAGCAGCTCGACGCCGTCCTCATTCACCGCCTTCTCCATGGCCTGGATATGGCGGCGCAGGTAGTCGATCCGATAGTCGTCCTGAACGGTGCCGTCCGGCTCCAGGGTATCCCGAGCGCCCAGACCGTTTTCCACGATGAACAGCGGTTTCTGGTAGCGGTCGTAGAGGTTGTTCAGGACAATCCGCAGGCCGGTGGGGTCGATCTGCCAGCCCCATTCGCTGGACTGCAGATGGGGATTGCGGAGGGTGGTGGCGGCGTTGGTGGTGACGGCGGCCCCTGTCCTGGACAGGTCGGCCGCGGTGCACCGGCTGGAATAATAGCTGAAGGAGACAAAATCCACCGTTCCCGCCGCCAGGGTTTCCAGATCCCCCGGCTCCATCCGGGGCGTCACGCCCAGGCGCTCCATTTTCTTGAGGGCGTAGGGGGCGTACCGGCCCCGGACCTGCACGTCGCTGAAAAAGTAGTTGACGTGGTCCTGCTGGATGGCGGCCAGCACGTCCTCAGGGTCGCAGCTCCAGGGATAGTACGTGCCGCCGGCCAGCATGCAGCCGATCCTGGCCTCAGGGTCGATGGCGTGGCCCAGCTTCACCGCCCGGGCGCTGGCCACCAGTTCATGGTGGGCCACCTGGTATTTGACCCGGTCGGGGTCCTCCCCCGGCCCAAAGCAGACCCCTGCGCCTCCAAAGGGCAGGTGCATCAGCATATTGATCTCGTTGAAGGTGATCCAGTATTTCACCCGGCCCTTGAAGTGCCGGAACAGCACTTCGGCATACCGGACAAAGGCGTCGATGGTCTTGCGGCTGCGCCAGCCGCCGTACTGGTTCAGCAGGTGCACCGGCAGCTCAAAGTGACAGATGGTGATGAGGGGTTCGATGTCGTACTTCCGCAGCTCATCCACCACTTTGTCGTAGAAGGCCAGGCCGGCGGGGTTGGGCTCGGCCTCCTCCCCGGTGGGGAAAAGGCGGGTCCAGCTGATGGAAAAACGGTAGCATTTGAAGCCCATTTCTGCAAAGAGGGCGATGTCCTCTTTCCAGTGGTGATAAAAGTCGATGGCCTCATGGCTGGGGTAATACTGTCCGGCCGGCAGGGTGCGGGGGTCCAGCAGTCCCCTGGAGACGGCGGCGCGGTCCGGTCCCCAGGGCACCAGGTCAATGATGCTGGGACCCCGGCCATCGGCATCGTAGCCGCCCTCGCACTGGTTGGCGGCGGTGGCGCCGCCCCAGAGGAATCCATCCGGGAATCGGTTTGCCATCTCAGTTTTCCTCCGTCTTTTCAAATTTCAGGGACAGGATATAGGTGACAATCGCCGTGACCACCGCAGTGATCACCAGGGCAATGATGATGTTGTAGAAATACATCATGGTATCGTCGCCGATGTACAGCAGAATGGCGGGCAGACCGGAGGAACCGGTGGCGAAGCGGTGGGTGTGGGTCAGACCGGCGTAGAGGCCGCCGCAGGCGCCGCCGATCATAGCGGCGATCAGGGGGTACTTTTTGGGCAGGTTGACGCCGTAAAGCACCGGCTCGGTAATGCCCATCAGGGCGGTGATGCCGCCGGACGTGGCCACCTGGCGCTCCTTGGTGTTTTTGGTGCGCACACTGACCACCAGAGCCGCCACACCCTGGGCAATGTTGGAGCAGACGCAGCCGGGTCCAAAGATGCTGTCGTAGCCCAGCTCCGCCATCTGCATGACGCCCAGCGGGGCGACGCCGTTGTGGAGGCCAAACATGACCATCAGGGGCAGCAGGCCGCCGATCAGGACGGCAGGGGCCCAGCTGGCGTTTTCGGCCAGGAAGTTAAAGACCAGGGCCAGATACTCGCCCACCACGCTGCCGATGGGGCCCAGAACCGCCAGGGCCAGGGTGCCCATCACCAGGAAGGTGAGCATGGGGACAAAGACCAGGTTGACCGACTTGGGAATGATCCGGTTGAGGGCCTTTTCCACATAGGCCTGCACAAACACCACCAGAATGATGGGGATGACGGTGCCGGTGTAGCTCACCAGGTGGAAGGGAATCAGGTCAAAGAACCGCACCGGCTCCCCTGCCGCCACCATGGCACCCCAGTTGGGGTGCATCATGATGCCGGCCACAGCGGCGGCCAGAATCGGGTTGCACTTGAGCTTCTGGGCCTCGGTAAAGGCCAGCAGAATGGGCAGGAAGTAAAAGACCGCGTCGGCAAAGAAATTGAAGATGGCGTAGGTCTGGCTGGTGGAATCCACCAGCTTAAAGACCACCAGAAGAGCCAGCAGGGCTTTCAGCATGCCGGCGCCGGACAGGGCCGGGATGATGGGCTGGAACACCCCCGCCACAAAGTCGATCACCCGTTCAAAGGCGCTCTTTTTCTGGGCGGGGGCCGTGTCCGCCTGGGCAGCGGGCTGGTTGGGCAGCAGCGGCTGGATGGCGTCGAACACTTCGGCCACGTCGGTGCCGATGACCACCTGATAGACACCGCCGTTCAGAATCACCTTTTTGACGGCGTCCAGCTTTTCCAGGCCGTCCTTGTCCGCTTTGGATTCGTCCGCAAGGGTAAAGCGAAGGCGGGTCTGGCAGTGATAGAGATTCTTGATGTTTTCTGCGCCGCCGACGCCGGCCACGACGTCCTGGGCGATCTGCTTGTAATTTTTACTCATATGAAACTCCCTTCACATCTCGGTTGGCGGAAGGGATGCGCTCCGGATCGCTCCCTTGTTCTGGGAATATTATACCAAACAGCGCTTGATTTGAGCAACATTCAGACTTTCAGTCTGTTTCACGCCCTCCCCCGGCAGGCAGAAGGAACGGCGTTCTTTTTGAAACAAAGTTTCATTCCCCTGCAACTGCGCGCCCCGGGCGTTTGCTGTTTGCACCACGGCACAATAAAAGGGCGCGCCCGCCGGAAAACCGGTTGGGGCACGCCCTGTTTTATAAAGGATAGAGATTCAGTGTTTGCTGTCCAGGAAATAGCGGACGGCGCCCACCAGGCCTGCGTCGTTGGCCAGAGCCGCCGGACGGATCTCCAGGCCCTGGGCAAAGGCGGGCATCACCCGCGCCTTTACCTGCCGGGCCAGAGGCTCGATCAGGAGTTCCTGCTGGCTGCTGACGCCGCCGCCAATCAAAATCAGCTGGGGGTTGAACAGATGCACCAGGCCGGCCAGGCCCTCGGCAATCTCGCCAATCCAGTCGTCCAGCAGCTGCTGCACTGCAGCATTTCCCTGCTGTGCCGCCGCAAAGATAGCGCGGCCGCTGTCCAGGGCCGGGTCCATCTTCACCGCCCGGCGCACCAGGGCCGAGGTGGAAGCGTGGCGCTCCCAACAGCCCACTGCGCCGCAGGTGCAGGGTTCGCCGTGGGCCGCATGAATCCGCATATGGCCCAGTTCGCCGCCCAGGCCCCGGGCACCTTCCAGCAGGCGGCCGCCGGTGATGACGCCGCCGCCCAACCCGGTGCCGATGGTGACGCCCAGCACGTCGGTGCAGCCCTTGGCCGCACCCACCCAGGCCTCACCCAGGATCATGCAGTTGGCATCGTTGGCCACCGTCACCGGCAGGCCCAGATCGGCCTCCAGCGCCGCCCGGATGGGGGCGCCGGGCCAGCCGGGCAGGCTCCCGCAGGTGCCTGCCACCACACCCTGGCTGCTGTCAATCTGACCGGTGGCCGAAACACCCACGCCCGCCGGCTCATACCCTTCGGCGCGGCATTCCGCCAGCATCTGGGCGGCAGCTTTCCGCACCGTGTCCAGAATGGGGGTCTGGTAATTGTCAAAGCTGACGCTGGTTTCGGCCCGTTTCAGTACCTGGCCGTCCTCGGTCACCAGGCCCAGCTTGACCGCCGTGCCTCCAATATCGATTCCAAGATAGGTTTTCATGGTCACTTCAAATCCTCGATGGCCGCAGTAAAGCGGGCGGTGATCTCAGCGGGACGGGTGATGGCGCCGCCCACCACCAGAGCGAAGGCGCCGGCTTCCAGCGCCTTGCGGGCCTGCTCGGGGTAGTGGATATGTCCCTCAGCGATGACCTTGGCGGGGCAGTTTTTGGCCAGACGGGCGATGAAATCGAAGTCGGTCTCATTGATGCCCTGGGTCTCGGGGGTGTAGCCCCGCATGGTGGTGCCCACAAAGTCGGCCCCGGCCTCAGCGCAGGCCATGGCCTCCTCATCGGTGGCGATGTCCGCCATCACCAGCTGCTGGGGATACTTTGCCTTGATCTCACGGATGAACTCCGCCGAGGTTTTGCCGTCCGGGCGCAGGGCGCTGGTGCCCTGCACCGCCAGAATATCCACACCGCAGGCCACCAGCTCATCCACCTCTTTCATGGTGACGGTGATGTACATGGGGGTGCCGGGGTAATCCTTCTTGATGATGCCGATGACCGGCAGGTCCACCACCTCTTTGATCTGGGTGATGTCCCGCACCGTATTGGCCCGGATGCCCACGGCGCCGCTCATGGCGGCAGCCTTGGCCATCAGGGGCATGACGCCGCCTTCCTTGGTGTACAGGGGCTCATGCTCCAGCGCCTGGCAGGAAACGATCAGGCCGTGCTGAATCTGCTTCAAAATTGCTTCTTTTTCCATCTGGATTTCCTCCTTCTGTGGGGCGGTTCAGCCGCCCATCCGGATCTTGACAACCGCCTTGCGTACCGAGCGGGACACCGGGCTGATGCAGCTGGGCTTGTGGTATTCTCCCGGCAGGAACAGGGCGAACCGTCCCTCCCCCAGCAGGCCGCTGGACTGTTCGGGGCCGGCGGCAAAACCGCAGTCCGCCTTTTCATCAAAGGCCCCGGTGGGCTCGGCCCGGGTGGTCCAGGCCCAGTACTCGCTGCCGGTCAGGTCAATCTGCAAATCGGCATAGAGGTGATGGACCTCAAAGTCTGCCCCCTCCGCCGGGCGGAGGTCAGCGTCCATCACGTTGATGAACACGGTCTGGCCCTCCACCTCGGTGCGGCCGTTGGGCAGGCTGGCGAGGTCATGCTCCTCCAGCCAGCGGATGGCGATATCCAGCGCGGGGTGCAGGCCGCGGTAATGGCTCAGGCAGCTGAGGCTGTCGGTAATCATGGCGGGTCCTCCCTTTCGTTTCAGGCAGAACGCCCGGCGCTCCGTGCCCTTTGGGGCCGGCAGCCACCGGGCGTCTGGTTATGCAATGAAGGTATGCAGTTTTTACAGGGCAGCAGCCTTGGCGATGGCTTCGCGGATCATCCGCTCGGCCTCCACCACCACAGCCTCATCCTCGGGGATCAGGTTGGGCAGGGGTGCGCGGACACCACCCAGCTCCAGGCCGTACATCCGGCGCAGAATCTCCTTCTGGACGGCGTACAGGTTGCCGTGGGCCTCGCACATCTTATAAATGATGCGGTCGGCCTCATACTGGACTTTGCGGGCGGTGGGGATATCGCCCTTTTCGATCAGCTCGTTCATCTTGAGGAACAGCTCGGGCATAACGGCGTAGGTGCCGCCGATGCCGCCGTCGGCGCCCATGGCGCGGCCGGAGACAAACTGCTCATCGGGACCGTTGAACACCACGAAGCCGCCCTCGCCCCGCGCGGCAATGCCGGCGTCCTTGAACATCTGGATGTCCTGGGTGGGCATGGAGGAGTTCTTGACCGCCACCACGTTGGGGTTCTTCAGCATGGTTTTCAGCAGGCTCATGGTCAGAGCGGTGCCGGCCAGCTGGGGAATGTTGTAAATCACAAACTCGGTGTTGGGGGCCGCGGCGCTCATGGCGTTCCAGTACTCGGCGATGGCGTACTCGGGCAGGTGGAAGTAGATGGGCGGGATGGCGGCGATGGCGTCCACGCCGCACTTTTCAGCGTGTGCAGCCAGCTCCACCGAGTCGGCGGTGTTGTTGCAGGCCACATGGGCGATGACGGTGATCTTGCCGCGGGCCTCGCTCATGACGGCTTCCAGCACGGCCTTGCGCTCATCGGGATGCTGATAGATGCACTCGCCCGAAGAACCGCCCACATACAGGCCTTTGACGCCCTTGTCGATCAGGTGACGGGTCAGGGCCTTGACACCCTCGACCGAGATGGTGCCGTCCTGATTGTAGCAGGCATAAAAAGCCGGGATAACGCCCTGGTATTTGGTACAATCTTTCATGATGAAAACACTCCAATCTCGTAGTGGGAAGCCGCCGGGCTCAGCCCTTGACAGCGCCCATGGTAATGCCCTGGGTGAAGTACTTCTGGAACATGAGGAAGACCGCCACGATGGGCACTGCGGCCAGGGCAGCGCCGGCCATGATGAGGCCGAAGTCCGAGGAGACTTCGCCCTGCAGGCGGGCGATACCGGTGGAAATGGTCAGAACCTCACGGCGCTGCAGCATGATCAACTGCAGGAAGTAGTCGTTCCAGGTGTTGACGAAGGTGAAGATGGCCAGGGCGCCTACGCCGGGTTTGACCATCGGGAACACGATGGAGACAAAGGTGCGCACCTCGCTGGCGCCGTCGATGCGGGCGGCCTCCAGCATTTCGGTGGGTATGGTCTCCGAGAACTGCTTCATCAGGAAGATGCCGAAGGGCCAGCCAACGGTGGGCAGGATAACTGCCAGCAGGTTGTTATTCAGACCCAGGGCACTCATCTCCTGCAGCAGGGGGATGACGATAACCTGTTTGGGCAGAGCCATGGCGCAGACCAGCAGGCTGAACAGCACCGTCTGGCCGAAAAAGCGCTTTTTGGCCAGAGCGTAGCCGGCCAGCGCTGCCGTGATGCAGGTGAGCGCCATGGCGGCCACCGCGATGATGATGGTGTTGAGCAGCCACTGGATGGCGGGCTGCTTGAACAGCCGCACATAGTTGTCCAGGGTGGGGTTCAGGGGGAACCACTGGGGTTTCTGGGCGTTGATGGTGATGGCATCCTTCAGCGAACCGGTCAAAATCCAGTACAGGGGGAAGATGAAGAATACCGCCAGGAGCGCCAGCACGATGATTACAAAAATCTTATAACCGCGGGACTGGCCGTCCAGGCTTGATTTTGTCTTCTTGGACATCCCAATACCTCCCTTTTAACCGTTGTCCGTCTGCGCGACCTTGAACTGGATCGCGGAGAAGATGGCGATGAAGATGGCCAGCACGACGCCCATGGCGTTGGCGTAGCCGAACCGCTGATAGTTGTACGCCATATCGAAGATGTAGTACATCAGGGTGCTGGTGCTGCCCAGAGGGCCGCCGCGGGTCAGCAGCTGGATCAGTGCGAAGCACTGGAAGCTGTTGATGGTGGTGATGACCAGCACGTACAGGGTGGTGGGCATGATCTGGGCCCATTTGATCTTCCAGAAAATCTGCAGCCGGGTGGCGCCGTCGATGGCGGCGGCCTCTTCCAGGGAGCGGTCCACGTTGCCCAGGGCAGCCACGTACAGGACGATGGGCTGGCCGATGGAGGTGGTGAAGAGGATCATAATGATACACCAGATGGCGGTGCGGGTATCGCCCAGCCAGTCAAAGCCGACAGTACCGAAAATCTGGTTCAGCAGGCCGTTGTAGGGGTTGAACATCCACTTCCACACCACGGTGACGGCCACCGAGCCGGTAACCACCGGCAGGTAGAACACGCAGCGGAAGAAGGAGCGCATCTTGGAGCGCATGGGATAGATGGCAGAGCCAACCCACAGAGAGAAGGCGGTGACCAGGGGGACCGACACCACCACGATCAGGACGGTGTTCCAGAGCGAACGGATGAAGGTCTTATCCTGGAACATTTCGATATAGTTGCTCAAGCCGGCGAAGGTTGCGGCCGAGGTGTCGATGCCCATGTCCAAAAAGCTGTAGACCAGGCACATTCCCATCGGCACCAGCACGAATCCCACAAAGAAGATCAGACTGGGAAGCATGAACAGATAGGCGGAAATTGTCTCCCGCCGGGCCAGCACGCGGCTGGCGGGACGTCCCTTGGAACCATTTGCTTTTTGTTCCTTAACGGAAGTCTGAGCCACGTTGATTCCCTCCTTTCACAGTTTGCATAAGAGACGGCGATTCACATAAAACGCGCCTGCCCCTGTGGTGACCAGGCGGCAGGCGCGCCGTTTGTTCCTGTCAGGATCATCCGGCTGTCAGCGGCGCGCCGGGGGCGAGCCCTGTACAAGGCCGGGGATGTCCTTTACGGATTGCTTGCTGCGACGAAGGCGTCAGCGGCTTCCTGTGCGGGAGTGCCATTGACCATGATCTCCTGCAGCATGTTGAACCAGTTCTGGCGCTGAGCCGTCCAGTTGGGAGCCACGTTGTAGTAGTCGCCCAGGTACGGCATCAGAGATGCGAACTCGCCCATCTGCTCAGCCTGGTCGGTGCCCTCGTAGACATCGCCCAGAGACTCGCGGACCGGGAAGAAACCGGTCAGGCGGACGCTCTCAGCAGCCTGGCTGGCGTCGTCACAGACGAACTGGATGAAGGTCTTGGCGGCCTCGATGCGGGCGTCGTCGCCGCTGTTGAAGATGCCGAAGCCCCAGATGCCGCCGCACAGCTCGGGCACACCGTCATCGGAGGGGAATGCCATGGCGTACGGAGTAAAGGTGACCTGAGAGGCATACTGTGCCTTGTTGGAGGCGTTCCAGCAGAAGGTGACGGCGGCGGTGCCGTTGGCGAACTGCTGCAGCTCATCCGATGCCTGGAAGCCGGCGTTGGCGTTCAGGCTGCGGTTGTCCACCATGCTCTTGAGCAGCTCGAGAGCCTTGACGTTCTCGGGGCTGTTGGCGGTGTACTCGGTGTGGTCGGCGTTGGTGTATGTACCGGAGTAGAGGTTGTTCACCAGTGCGCGGGTGCCCTGGTCGCCGCCCTGGCCGCCGCAGTAGATGATGCCGGGCACAGCGGCCAGGCCGGAATCACGGATGGTCTCCATGGCCTTGACGAAATCGTCGGTGGTCCAGGTGCGGGTCTCCTCGTCCAGATACTGGAGAGCGCCGGCCTTCTCAAAGACTTCGTAGTTGATGGCCATGCAGTGGGTGGTCATGCACAGGGGGTACTCATAGTAAGCACCGTTCAGCTGGCAGGCGCTGACCACGGAATCGCTGACTGCGGCGATGTCGTCCTCGGTGTCGGCCCACAGGTCGCTCAGATCCACCATCAGGTTGTTGGCGCCCCAGTTGGAAACCAGACGCTCGGGGCCTTCCATGATGATATCGGGGGTCTCCTTGGCGGTGATGGCCGAAGTGACCAGGTTGTCGCCGTTCTGGTAGTCCAGAGTCTCGTAGGTGACGGTGATCTCAGGATGGACTTTGTTGAAGGCTGCGATGATGTCGTCCAGCTTGGACTCGGTGCCGCCCCAGGAACCGATGGGGTAGGTCCACAGCGAAATCGACACGCCATCGCCGGAAGCGGTGGAAGCAGCGGTGGAGCTGGCGGTGGAAGCAGCAGTGCTGCTGGAATCCGAGCCGCCGCAGGCAGCAAGCAGGCCGGCTGCGCCAACGGCACCCGTGACCTTCAGAAAGTCCCGACGTGAAATTGCTCTCTTCTTCATAGTGTTCTCCTTTTGTCGTGCCGGTTATCAAGCCGGTTGCCCTACCGGTCGGCCAGTGTGCGCCTCCGGTTCTCTTGAGTCCATTTTACAAAGAGAACAAAGAAAAGTCAATACATTTTGTGTATCTTTTTGAAAATTTTTTTCAGACAGATTTTTTTATGATTTATGATTTTCAAACAGAGCTTTCGCTTTCCTTTCAGAGGTGCTTGGCCGCCAGCAGGTCGGCCAGGTTGCTGCGGACGTCCTCCACCGTGTCTTCCTGGCGGCGGCAGACCTCGGTGAACAGGGCATCAATCAGGAACAGCTGGGCCATACGGGCCGGCACCGATCCCAGCTGCAGCGGGCCCTCGTTGGCGCCGCACTGCAGCACCACGTCGGCATAGGCGCAGGCCGGCGACTTGGGGAAATGGGTCACCAGCACCACCGGCACCTTCCGCCGGTGAGCCAGCTCCAGCAGTTCCACCGCCTCCCGGGTGGCGCCGGAGTAGGAGAAAAAGAGGATGGCGTCCTGTTCGGTGAGGGTGGCGGTGTAGACAATCTGGGTGTGGGAATCACTCATGGCAAAAAAACTTTTGCCTGCCGTCGAAAAAATGTGGGCCGCCTCCTCCGCCATAATCATGGAACCGCCCTGGCCCATGCAGAACACCTTGTCGGCCCGGGTCAGCAGATCCGCCGCCCGGCGGATGTTGTCGGGCCGGATGAGGGTCAGGGTCTGGGAGATGGCCTCCACCTCGGCGCCGTACAGCTTATGGCACATTTCCTGAATGTCGTCCTCGGGGGTCACTTCGCCGCTGAGGAAGGGCATCCCCCGGCGGCTGCCCACAACATTGGCCAGGGCCAGTTTGAAGGCATTGTATCCCTTATAGTCCAGCTTGCGGCAAAAGCGGGTGATGGTGGCCTCCGCCACCCCGCAGGCCTCCGCCAGCTCGGAAATGGACAAGTTCTGCGCCTCCTGCTGGTGGTCGTTGACGTAATCCGCCACCTTGCGCTCCGATGCGGTCAACTGGTAATATTCTGCACTGATCCGTTCCATCACGTTTCGCAGATTGGCAGGCATAGTGGTTTCCTCCTATCATCGCGTTAAAAATATCGGGTTCTGAGTGTATAGTATCATGTATAAAAAAAATTTTCAATCTTTGAAAAATCCCTCTGCTGCTTCCAAAAAAGGCCCCCGGCGGGCTGCGGGGGCAGATGACAACCGTCCCCGAATGTGCTATGATAACATCAGCCGAGGCGGACCTGCCCTGTAAGGGCAGACGCCGCCTGTCCGACCGTGTGAAAGGAGCCCTGTGCGATGTTTGGCAGCATATTCAACCCGGAAAACAAGTTCTGGCAGACGCTGGACCATCTGGCCGACCTCTTGATCCTGAGCCTGCTGTGGCTGCTGTGTTCCCTGCCGCTGGTGACGGCGGGCGCCGCCACCACCGCCCTCTACGACGCCGCGGCCCACTGTCTGCGTGGCCCCGAGCCCATGCCCTGGAAGCGGTTTGTGCAGACGTTCCGCCGGGAGCTGCTCCCCGCCAGTCTGGTGACGGTGGTGTGGGGCGCTGTGCTGCTGATGCTGGTGTACGCCCTGCAGATGACCGCCGCTGCGGCTTCCGCGGGGACCTCCGCCGCCTGGGCCGCCCTGATCTTCTGCCTGGTGGTGATGATTCTGCCGGTGGGGGCCGCCTGCTGGATGTTTCCCCTGCTGTCCCGGTTTGCGTTCCGGCCGGTGGACCTGATGCTCACCGCCCTGCGGCTGACGTTGGGCTGTCTGCCCCGCACCATCGGCCTGGTGGCCATTGTGGGGATTTCGGCCCTGCTGGTGCGGGTGCTGCTGATCCCCATTGTCATCCTGCCGGGGGCGGCGGCCTGGCTGTTCACCCTGCTGCTGGAGCCGGTATTCCGCCGCTACCAGCCCGACGACACCCCCGACGAACCCGTCTCCCCGGACGAGGAGGAGTCTGAAACCCAGGAGGAGGAAGTGTAATCCCCTCCCCCCGTATCTTTTATAAATAGGAAGGAGTCTTTCCCTATGGACGAATCGACACAGCTTTACCAGGCCCGCCTGGAGCGGGTCATCCAGCGGATGACCGCCATGGGCCTGACCCAGCTTCTGGTCACAGACCCGGACAGCGTCTGGTATCTGACCGGCTACGACAACGATCCCATCGAGCGGATGCAGGTCTTTTGTGTGCGGCAGGACGGCCGTCACTGCTTTTTCCTGAACCGGCTGTTCCCCGCCCCCGCCGCTCCCTGGGAGCAGGTGTGGTTCACCGACACCGACGACGCCGTGGGCCTTCTGGCCGCCCGGCTGGACCCCGCCGCACCGGTGGGCATCGACAAGACCTGGACCGCCCGCTTCCTGCTGCCCCTGATGGAGCGGCTGCCCGGCGCCCGGCCCGTCCTGGCCTCCGACTGTGTGGACCACTGCCGCGCCTGCAAGGACGAGGCCGAACAGGAACTGATGCGGGCCGCTTCCCGGATCAACGACCAGGTCATGGAGGAAGTGGCCGGCTTCTTCCACGAGGGAGTCACCGAGCGGGAGGCCGCCCGGTTCATTGAGAGCCGGTACACCGCCTTGGGCTGCAGCAGCCCCTCCTTCCCCACCATTGTCTCCTTTGGCGCCCACGGGGCCGACCCGCACCACGAGCCGGACGACACCCCGCTGGCTCCCGGCGACTCCATCGTCATCGACATGGGCTGCCGCAGGGACCGCTACTGTTCCGACATGACCCGCACCTTCTTCTGGCAGGAGGCCAGCGAGGAGGCCCGGGCTGTCCACGATCTGGTGCGGGAGGCCAACGAGCGGGCCGAGGCACTGGTCCGCCCCGGCGTCCCCCTCTGTGAACTGGACAAGGCTGCCCGGGACCACATTGCCGCGGCGGGCTACGGTGAATACTTCACCCACCGCCTGGGCCATTTCATCGGCCAGCGGGACCACGAGCAGGGAGATGTCAGCAGCGCCAACACCGCTCTGGCCGAGCCGGGGATGATTTTCTCCATCGAGCCGGGGGTGTATCTGCCGGGTAAGTTCGGCGTCCGGGTGGAGGACCTGGTGCTGGTGACCGAGGATGGCTGCGAAATCCTCAACCGCGTGGACAAGCACGGACGGATTCTGAAATAACCCTTTGGGCCGGGCCTCTCTGCAGGGGCCCGGCTCTTTCTGCGCCCGGCGGCCCGCGCCGGGGCAAAAGCGGTGGTTATGCGTGGATTTTATCCGGCGATGCCCGGGACAGCCCTTCCCGCAGGGCAGACGCCCCGCGGGGACGCAGGGTCCGCATTTCCATAAAATTTGGCCATTATTGCAATAAAATACAAAAAGTTTTCCAAATTCACTGGCAAAAAATTAGACGTCATGTTATAATAGTGTCAATTCGGGTTTAGGTATTCTGCCCGGTCTGCACCGGGAAATTGCAAATGAAGGAGGGCCCGTCATGGATTATCTTTTACCGCTGGCTGCCGGCGGCCTGACCTTGTTCGACGCCTCGCTGGTGTCCACCAGTCTGGTGCTGGTGTTCGGACTTCTGGTCGCCCTGTGCCTGATTATCACGCTGGAAGGCAAGCTGTTTGACTCGTTCAACGACAAGGACGGCGCCAAAAAGCGTGCCAAAGCAATGGACGAACTCAACAAGAGCGCCCAGAAAAAGCCGGCTGCACCTGCTGCGCGCGCCGCTGTTTCTGCGCCGGCCGCCCCGGCCCCTGTGGTCGAGACCGGCATCCCGGGCGAAGTTGTGGCTGTGATCTCCGCCGCCATCTACTCGATGGAAGGAGGCCACGCTGTGGTCCGTGAGATCCGCCGTATGCCGCAGGCAGGCGGTTCCCGCCGCGGCGCATGGGGCGACGCCGGTGTGGTACAGAGCACCCGGCCCTTTATGTAACTTCATCGGGGAAGGAAGCGTGATACAATGGGCGCAATTATCAACAATCTTCAGGAAATTTTTGCCAATTCCGGCTACGCACAGATTTTCACGGCGGTGGGCGGCTACCGCTATGCGGTCATGCTGCTGGTAGCCTGCATTCTGATTTATCTGGCCATCGTGCATCAGTTTGAACCCCTTCTGCTGCTGCCGATCGGCTTCGGCATGCTGATGGCCAACCTGCCGCTGGATGGCATCATCCACATGGACATCTTCATCAATGAGACCGGCCATATCAACTGGCAGATGCTGGGCAGCTCGGGCGGTCTGGCGGACTATCTGTACTTAGGCGTCAAGCTGGGCATTTATCCGCCGCTGATCTTCCTGGGCATCGGCACCATGACCGACTTTGAGCCGCTGATCGCCCGTCCCTCCAGCCTGCTGCTGGGTGCGGCTGCACAGCTGGGTATTTTCGTAGCTTACATCGGCGCCCGCATCCTGGGCTTCAGCCCCGCGGAAGCCGCTTCCATCGGCATCATCGGCGGCGCCGACGGCCCCACCGCGATTCTGACCACCTCCATCCTGGCTCCGGAACTGCTGGGCTCGGTTGCTGTGGCAGCCTACTGCTACATGGCTCTGGTGCCGGTCATTCAGCCCCCCATCATGCGGCTGCTCACCACTGAGAAAGAGCGCCAGATCATCATGGAGGCTCCCCGCAAGGTCAGCCACACCGAAAAGGTCCTGTTCCCCATCATTGTCACCATCCTGGTCAGCCTGCTGCTGCCGGATGCCGCCATCCTGATCGGCTGCCTGATGATGGGCAACCTGATGAAGGAGTGCGGCGTGGTGGAGCGCATCACCAAGACCGCCGGCAATGAGCTGATGAACATCATCACCATTTTCCTGGGCTTCTCGGTGGGCTGCACCACCAACGCAGAGACCTTCCTGAACATGCGGACCGTCATGGTCATCTTCCTGGGCGTCTTTGCCTTCGCCTTCGGCACCGCCGGCGGCGTCATCCTGGGCAAGATCATGTGCTTCGTCACCAAGGGCAAGATCAATCCTCTGATCGGCTCGGCCGGCGTCTCCGCCGTTCCCATGGCCGCCCGTGTCTCCCAGAAAGTGGGTCAGGAATTCAACCCCCGCAACTATCTGCTGATGCACGCCATGGGCCCCAACGTGGCCGGCGTTATCGGCAGCGCCGTGGCCGCTGGTATCCTCATCAACATGTGCCGCGGCCTGTAATCCCCAGCTTACCATAAAACGGCAGACGGCCGGGCTTTTGAAGCCCGGCCGTCTTTTTGCTTATATCGGGTTGGTTTTTACAGCAGGCCGAAGTGAACAAAGGCGTTGTACAGGCCGTCCTCCTCCACGGCGGTGGTCACATAGCCGGGCCGCCGCAGGGGAGCTTGTTTCTTTCAGTGCAGATTTTCCCGGGGAAATGCAGGGCCGCTCACAGCTCTGCGCTGCGGGCAATCTGCTCCTGTTTTTCGCACTCGTCCTCCAGCTGGGCTTTCAAAGCGGAGTCCATCCGGTCCAGCTTGTCCAGCAGGCGGTGAATCTGACTTTGGGTCTTTTGAACCTGTTCCTGGGCCTGGACGATGTGGTCCCGCACCGCCCAGTCGGTGAAGAAATTGTCGAAGAAGAAGTCCGCAAACCGCAAAAATCCATCCACTGTGACCTGCATCTCCGGGTTGATTTCCACATCCGCCAGCTCGGTCTTGAACCGCCGCAGCTCCATCTGGAGCCGTTCCGCCAGCTCCTGGGCCTGGTCCAGATGCTCATACTTGGCCAGGTCGCTGAGGACGCTCCCGCCCATCAGGTCTATGGTGCTCCATCCCTCGGCGTCGTCCAGGGATTCCTGCATCTGGCGGGCGGTTTCCAGCGCGGTGTGTCCCGCCTGGACCGCCTCCCGGATTTCCTTTTGGCGGAGTTTCATGGCCATGATGCGGGTCTCACTCTCCACCAGCTCCTGGGCGGCAGGGCTGTTGGTGGCCTTGATTTCCTGCATCCGGGCCACCAGCGCCTCCTGATAGCGGCGGTCGCAGCCCGACAGCTCTTTCAGCTGGGCTTCCATACGGCCCAGCTCCCGGTCCAGGGCGGACAGTTCCCGGGCGGCGGCATCGTAGCGGACCCGGGCCGCATAAGCCTCCTGCCGCTCTTTGTCCAGCTTTTCCTCCATCCGGCCCGCCATCTGGTAGAAAAACGCCGCCAGGCCGCCCTTTTCCAGGCGGTCCACATCGGCCTGTTCCTCTGCCTTTGTCTTTTCCAGCTCTTTCAGCCGGGAGGCTACTTCCCCCCGCTGGGACTGCAGCTCATGGTACTTGGCCTGCACAATTTTCTGCTGGGCCACCTGCTGCCAAAGCCTTTTCAATTCCTCCATCTGCGGCTCCTTTCGGCCGGGCTAACCGCCGGCGGTCAATCCATTAGACCATACTTCTTATACCAGGCAAAAATCTGGCTGTAGATCAGCTTGTTGCCAAAATACTGGCGATAAGTGGCGGATTTTTCTTTTCCGGCTGCCTTCAGCTGCTCCATCTGCTGTTTTTCCGCCTCAGCCTGGCGGGTCAGGTCGGCCAGCATGGCCTCGAACGCCTCCAAACGATCCATCTTCACCCCTCCGTCCCGTCACAGATTTCCTTCAGGCGCTGCTTCAAAAGCTGATACCGCAGACGTTTTTCCTCTTTGGCAAAGTGGACCTCCCGGAGCTGCCGGGGATTATCCTCATAACAGAGAGTTTCCCCGCCGAACTGTTCGCTGGTCAGGTCAAACACATGGCCATCCACCACGTTGTAGCAGTGGTAGTTCCCGCGGGGGCGGAGAACGCCATACACCTCCCCGCCGAAGATATCCTGCGCCAGGAACGCCGTGATGGAGCACTGACCCAGGGTCTTGTTTTCGGGGGTCCAGGCGGCCTGCAGCCGCGGCGCACAGGTCTCCCGGCACCACACCTGCGACAGCTTGTCGTACAAATCCAGCGGGGTGCGGATGCCCGGATAGCTTGTCTCCCGGGCCGGGACGTCCGCCTGTTCCCAGCCGTAAAAATGATATTGATCCATGGTGCGCCTCCTTTGTTTCATTGTAGCACACTTGCCCGGGGAAGAAAAGGACCAATCTCGCCCCGAACAAAAAGCGGCGAAGGGTCTCCCCTCGCCGCCGTTGGATTCAGATTTTGCCCTCAGCTGAGGAAATTGAAGGACAGGATAACCACGCCCAGGGTCACCAGAATCACGCCGGTGGCCCGGTTGAGGGTCACGGGGTCCGCCTTGTTGGCAAAGACGGCGGCCACCCGCGCCCACAGGAAGGTAAACACCACGCACAGGGCGAACACCACCCAGTCCGGCTGGCTGCCGATGATAAAGTGAGACACCGCCCCTGTCAGAGCGGTGAAGGTCATGATGAACACACTGGTGCCCACAGCGGTTTTCAGCTCATACCCCAGCATCGAGGTAAGGATCAACAGCATCATCATGCCGCCGCCTGCGCCCATAAAGCCGCAGATAAAACCGATGCCCACCCCGAACACCAGGGACTGCACCGCCCGCTTGCGGGGGGAGACCGAATCCATGGACTCCTTGGTGGTCATCACCGGCATCACGATGAATTTGACGCCCAGCAGAAAGGTCATGATGACCGAGAAGTTCCCCATGGCGGCCGCCGGCATCAGGCTGGACACATAGCTGCCCACCACCGTAAAGGCCAGCACGCTGACCATCATAATCAGGCCGTTGCGGACATCCAGATTTTTGTTTTTCCCGTAGGTGTAGGCCGAGACGGCGCTGGCCAGTACGTCGGAGGACAGGGCGATGCCCACCGCCATATAGGGGTCCACCCCCAGAAAGGTCACCAGCATGGGGGTGATGACGGCGGCGGCGCTCATACCGGCAAAGCCGGTGCCCAGCCCCGCCCCCATGCCGGCAAAAAAGGTCACCAGCAGGATGACAAGTCCATTCATTTTGCAATTCCTTCTTTCGGCATCCGGGCGAGATTCTCCCGGACCTTTTTCATAACCCGGACAAAGACCGCCCGGTCCTCTTCCGGCACGCCCCGGAACAGCTTTTCCAGAAATTCCTGTTGGAACCGGCGGCCCCGCTCGATCACCGGCCGGGCCGACTCGGTACAGACCAGAATGGTCCGCCGCCGGTCCTCCTGATCGGGGCGGCGTTCCAGCAGCCCTTCCCGCACCAGCTTGTCCACGTTGACCGAGACCAGATTGGCTTTCAGGCCGCGCACCGCCACGATATCCCGGGCGGATCGGTAAGCCGGATGATTCGCCAGGAACATCAGGATATCAAACGCCGTCTGGGGCATCTGGATCTCCCTGCACAGGGGCTTGCAGGCCTCGGTGTAGGACTCCAGCAGCGCATGGGCAAAATCCATGCTCATTCGTTCCACTTGGTTTCCCTCCCTGATTCTTCATTCTTGAATTTTACAAATTTGAACTATCTTACCACGCAGCCCCCTGAAAGTCAACCGCCCCGCCGGGGGTTTTCCCTTCCCCGCCCAAACAAAAACGCCAGCCCGAAGGCTGGCATTCAACCGGGCTGACGTCAGGAACAGGTTATGTTTTTGATCCGGTCGGCGGAATATTCCGCCAGAAGGCCGCTGTAGATTTCCCGGCTGCCCGAAAGTTCCAGCAGCTCCATGGGCTTGACAATCTCCCCGAAGCTGTCGGGCCGGGTGACATCGTAGCGCACCAGCACGTCCTTCACAAATTCCGAGCAGTAGTAGCAGTTTTTCCGGCGATAGGCCAGATTGAAAAAGGCCAGCACCAGCCCCAGATAATTGTAGTGGTAGCGCTGGCGGTCCTGATACATGTACTCCAGATGGCGCTTGATCTGCTCATACTGAGCCTGGGTCACCGGAACCCGCAGCACCTTGGCCCGGGTGCGGACAAACCGTCCGAAGGTCCCCGAGACGGGGCTTTCCTGGACAAAGCCGCCCCACACCGGGTTATAGGGGTGAAGCCGCCCAAAGGAATACAGGGTCTGGAGCGAAGCATCCACGCTGATGGATGCGTGATTATAGGCATCACCGGTCACCATGCGAAGAATCTGGGAGAGAATGGTGCCGGTCTGGGTAATGACAATAAAAACAGCTGGTCCGTTTTGGACAGTACGGGTCATGAGGGATGTTCCTTTCCTTCTTTGGGGTGAAGCCGCCCTCCGGCTGGCTCCGGAGGCCGCCCGGACTGGCGGGTAGGCCCCTGTCTTTTATACGAATCAGCGGGACCTTTCATCGCAAGGGAATCCCTGGCTGTGGGACGTTTCTTTTCCTCCGGGGGAGCTTTTTCCCATCCCCGCCGGCCGCCGGAGGCGCCCCCAGGGCGCCGCACACCCTGACCGGCTCCTCACAGAACCATGTCTTTCCACACATTTTTCCTCCTTCGCGCTGTTGGTAAACTCGATCTATTGTACCATGTTTCAGGTGTCAAAACTGTGACAGATTCGGGAAAGTTTGGCCCCGAAATCAGGCCGGAACGGGATTTCCGGGCAGAAAAACAGCAGGGCCCCCAAGAGGGAGCCCTGCTTTCGGCGGGATTCACTTCAGCTGATTGAGGCCGGCGCGGCGGATGATGGCGGGATAATCCTTATAGGCAATATCCAGATCCACATTGCCGTTGATCCCCGGAACGCTGCCGGTGCTGCTGTACTGCCACATCCCATAGGGCAGCGGCAGCTTGCCCGGCGTCTTGGTGTAGGACGTGATCCAGAGATCGTAGGCTTTCAGCTGGCTGCTGTCCAGGTTGTTGGTCAGCCAGTTGCGGCTGCAGTACAGCCCGGTGTAATATCCGGCCTTTTCCAGCGCCTCACAGAAGGTTTTGACGACATTGGTTCGCTGCTGGACGGTCATATTTTTGGTGGCGGGGTTATATTCCTGGTCAAACCAGACGGGATACTCCAGCTTCTTGCCCCGGATTGCCGCCAGGCAGGCCCGGGCCTCGGCCTGGGCCGAAGCCGTATCGGAGGCGTAGCTGTACCAGTAGGCTCCCACCGGCAGGCCCACCGACTGGCATCCGGCGTAATTGGTCCCGAAGGTGGGGTCCACCACGTCGCCGGAACGGCCCAGCCCTGCCCGCAGAATCACAAAGGACACCTGTCCTGAGGCTTTCACCTGCTGCCAGTTCACCCTCCCCTGCCATTTTGACACATCACAGCCCTTTTTGTTTGCCATAGGGCTCACCTCCTGATGGATTGGTGACGCAGTCTGCCCGGCAGACCGCACTTCTTTGCCCCATCCTATTCCGCCGGGCTGCCCCGCGCCACACAAAAAGCCCCGGCCTGCTCCATACAGGCCGGGAAAAAGATGCCGTCTTCGAATATGTCGTTTGTCCGCCGGTTTTCGGCGGGCGGATCTGCCGGAGCGCGGCGCGTCTTACGGCGCTTTATGGTTGTGGAAGGCGGAGCAGATGGCTTTCACGCATTCTTCCTCCCCCAGGGTGCCGCTGTTGAGGCACAAATCGTAGTTTTCGGCATCGCCGAAGCGCTTGCCGGTATAGTGTTTGTAGTAGGTACAGCGGTTTTTCTCCCGTTTTTCCAGGTCGCCGCCCGGCTCATGGTAGGTTCCCTCCACCCGCTTTCTGCGGGAATCGGCGTCGGCGTAGATATACACCCGGAGGGTCTGGTGATGGCCGTACAGGATGGCATCGGCACAGCGCCCCACCATCACGCAGCTGCCCTTGGCCGCCAGTTCCTCGATGATGCCCGCCTGCTGCAAAAACACCTTGTCCATGACAGGCTGGGCAAACTGCACCCCTGCGGTCAGGTCGCTGAGCAGGCCGGGAACATCCTTGGTCTCGCTGTTCTCAAACAAACGGATATCCATGGAGCTGTTTTGGGCCGCTCTCTCGATGATTTCCCGGTCGTAGAAGGGCAGGCCCAGCTGCTGGGCAACCTTTTTGCCGATTTCCCGGCCGCCGCTGCCATACTGCCGGCTGATGGTGACCACCAGCTGTTCCTGCTGCTCACCGGGCGCTTTGCCGCCGGAACCATTCATCTCGCCGGCCCACTCAAAGCCCTTTTTCGCCGCCAGGACTGCAATCAGCTCATTGATGACCGCGGCCGCCGCAATGGTGCCCTGGACAATCCGGGCGCATTCCGGCGCCGGTTTTGTCAGCACCGACACCGCAATTCCGGTGAACACCAGGGACACGCCCGAGTGGGGCAAAAGGGTCAGGCCCAGGTACTTTCTCACCGTTTCAGGGGATTTTGTGATGGCCGCACCCAGATAGGCGCCGCCGTATTTTCCGGCGGCACAGGCCAGGATATAGACGGCGGTGAACAGGCCGGCCCCCAGAATCAGGTGGTAATCCAGCGGCGCGCCCAGATTCAGGATCGTCACAATCATGGCCCCGCCCAGAAGGGGGCTGAAGCTCCCCATGATCTGTTCCAGCCGGGTTTCGGAGATCATATTGGAGAAGGTGGCCGAAAAGGACATGCCGATCAGCATAAAGTTCAAAACCGGCCGGGGCAGCATGGCATTGAACACAAAGCCCCCTGCGGCGGCCACCAGAATCATCCCGATCAAAAGCGCCAGGGTCTGGGGTTTGTCCCGCTCTTTTTTCAGCACCACGCCGGCCACCAGGCCGACGGCCACGCCGATCAGGATGGGGAGAACAATCACCAGGGCAATCATGGAGGCGGGCAGAGACCCGGCTGAGAGATTGCCCGCCACCAGGGCCATGACGATAAAGAACACCACGCAGCCCACAATATCGTCCAGGGCGGCCATGGGAATCAGGGTCTGGGTCACCGGTCCGCTGGTCTTGAACTCCCGGACGATGGACAGCGCCGGCGCTGGCGCTGTGGCCAGGGCGATGCCGCCGAACACCAGAGCCAGATACACCGGCACATCCGTGAACCAGAACACCACGCCGAACACCAGCGAAACCACCGCAAAGGTGCCCAGCGACTGGGTGAGGGTGGTGATGATGATGGCTTTGCCCGAGCGCTTGATTTTATTCCAGACCAGCTCGGTGCCAATCATCAGGCCCACGCTGCACTCCAAAACATGGACCAGCGTCTCATACCATGCAGCGTCCAGCATCTCCTGGCTGACCAGGGACAGGGCGTGGGGGCCCAGAATCATGCCGGTGAGCAGCCAGCCCAGAATGGCCGGCAGTTTGATCCGGGCCACCAGCTTGCCCATAAAATAGGCGGTTCCTATGGTAAGTCCAAACCGCAGCAGCGTTAAAATCATTGCATTTCACCTGACCTTATAAGGCAGCCTCCAGGGGCTGTACCGACATTTTTCGCGGGGAATCCGGGGCTTTTCAGGTGCGGCGGCCTCCCGGCGGCTCCTTTGCAATGCCGTAGAGCATGATATCGAATATGGACGACAGTCTGCCCTCATGGTCCTGGATCAGCTCGCGGAAATCTCCGCCCTGCTCGGCCTTTTTCTGAAAATAGCCGTTGAACATTTCGCTGGTCATCAGGAAATATTCCAGCGCGGCCTCTTTGGTGATGCCGTCCCGCAGGGTCAGGCAGTCCAGCACGTCCAGGCAGCACTGGCTGAAGTAATCGTCCAGCCCTTTGCGCATCTGGGCCAGCTCCCGCACCAGGTGCCGGGGAGGCTGGATGACGGTATTGAAAAAGATATTGGCGTAACAGGGATTCTCGGCCAGAAATTTCTGCCGCGCCATCAGAATCTGCTGCATCCCCTCTTTGGCGTCCTGAAATGCCAGGGCCTGGCTTTTCAGGGAATCGGTCATGGCGTCGTAACAGATTTTCACGCAGTTCAGGTACAGGTCGTCCTTGCCCTTGAAATTGTGGTAGAGCAGGCCTTTGGGGATCTGCCCGGCCTCGCAGATGCTGTTGACCGAGGCGGCATCGTAGCTCTTGCTGCCAAATTCCGCCAGGGCCGCGTGAAGAATCCGCTCCCGTGTCTTTTGGGTTTTCTCCTGCTGTTTCATGGTCCAGCCTCCTTAATATAGACTGTTTGGTCTATTATACGAAAAGTAGACCAATCAGTCAACAATAAAGTGTAAACTTTTTCTGAACAAGGCCGGGCCCTTCCGGCACAAAAAAGACCCCCTGCGGCAGAGCCTTCGCTCTGCTGCGGGAGGTCGGTGGAAGATTTGTTTTTGTGGGAACGGCTTTACCAGATGCCGATGACCTGCTGCATTCCCAGGCTGACCACGGCAATGGCCACCCAGCAGCACAGGCCCATCAGAATGGGCTTGCCGCCGGTGCGGACCAGCTTGACCAGGTCGGTATTGAGGCCGATGGCCCCCATGGCCATGATGATGAAGAACTTGGACAGCTCCTTAAAGGGCTGGAACACCGAGGCATCCACCCCGGCAGTGGTGGCGACGGTGGTAATCACCGAGGCCAGCACAAAGAACAGGATGAAGAAGGGGAACACCTTTTTCAGGGAGAAGCTGCTGCCCTGATTGCCGCCGGCCCGCTTGGCCTTGGCGGTGCGCCAGACGGCCAGCGCCAGGGTGATGGGGATGATGGCCAGGGTGCGGGTCAGTTTGACGATGGTGGCCTGGTCCAGGGTGTTGGCGCCGGGATGCATTCCGTCCCAGGCGGCGGCGGTGGCGGTGACCGACGAGGTATCGTTGACGGCGGTGCCGGCAAACAGGCCGAATCCCTCGTTGGACAGGCCCAGCACGCTGCCCAAAGTGGGGAAGGTCAGGGCCGCAATGATATTGAACAGGAAAATCACCGAGATGGCCTGGGCGATTTCATCGTCGTCGGCGTCGATGACGGGGGCGGTGGCAGCGATGGCCGAGCCGCCGCAGATGGAGGAGCCCACGCCCACCAGGGTGGAGATATTGGTGGGAATGTGCATCAGTTTGTGCAGGACAAACGAGACAATCAGGGAGGTGGAGATGGTAGCCAGGATGACGGGCAGCGAGGTGGCGCCCACCCGGGCAATCTCGGACAGGTTCAGGCCGAAGCCCAGCAAAATCACCGCATACTGCAAAATTTTCTTGGATGTATAGGCAATGCCCGCCTGAGTGGCCGCCTTGTTGCGGTAAAACAGGGCGATGACCATGCCCAGCAGGATGGCGAACACCGAGCCGCCCACCACCGGGAACGCTTTGCCCAGCAGCCAGCAGGGCACCGCCAGGGCCAGGCAGAGAAGTACGCCGGGGGCTAGTTCTTTCGTTTTTGTCATAAGATTCCTTCCTTTCCAATCAATCACACAACAGCACCAATATACTCCCAATTTAGCATTATGTAAAATGATGCTTCTTTATTTTTCGATAACATTTTGTTATAATTGATTCAAAGGAGGCTGTACCATGCTGGATTTCCGCGTCGAGACCTTTCTGACGGTCTGCGAAACCATGAACTTCACCCGGGCCGCCCAGCTGCTCCACATCACCCAGCCGGCGGTATCCCAACACATCCACGCCCTGGAAACGCAGTACGGCACCCGGCTGTTTCTCTACGAGGGCAAGCAGCTGCGGCTGACCGAGGCGGGACAGCTGTTTTTGCAGACCGCCGCCACCATGCGCCACGATGTCCGCCGCCTGCAGGAAGCCCTGCACCAGATGGATTCCCGGCGGCATCTGCGGTTCGGGGCCACCCTCAGCATCGGGGAATACCTGCTGCCCTCTCCCCTGCTGCGGCTGCTGACCGACGATCCCACCCTGCAGCTGCGGATGATTACCGCCAACACCCAGGAACTGCTCCGGCTGATGGACCAGGGCGAGCTGGATTTCGCCATTGTGGAGGGCAGCTTTGACCAGCAGGTCTACGAGGGCCTGGTTTACTGCGCCCAGCGGTTCATCCCGGTGGCGGCGCCGGACTATCCGTTCCCGGGGCCGGTGCGCCGGATGGCCGATCTGCTGGACGCCCGGCTTCTGGTGCGGGAGCCAGGCTCCGGCACCCGCGGCGTCCTGGAACAGGCTCTGGAAGCCCGCAACCTCACGGTGCACAGCTTCCGCTATCTCACCGAGCTGGGCAGCCTCAATCTCATCAAATCCCTGGTCTGCGCCGGGGCAGGCATCTCCTTCTTTTACCAGCCGGTGGTCCAGGCCGAGCTGGACCGGGGCGATCTGGTGGAAATCCCCCTGGAGGACGGGGAAATCCGCCACGACTTCACCTTTCTGTGGCGGCGGGGCAGCGCCTTCGCCCCCTATTACCGGGAGGTATTCCGTCTGCTGCACCAGGACTGAAACAAAACAATCCCCCATCTCTGCCAAGCGCAGGGACGGGGGATTTTTTTCAGGATCTATCAGCCCAGCAGCCGGACCTGAATTTTGCCGTTGTCCACCGAGAAATCAATGGATTTCTGGGCAGTGGTGTTGCCGTTGGTCTTTAAGTTGGTGTATTCATCCCGGGCAGACACTTTGATGTTGTACTCGTCGTTCCGCCCAATCAAAACGCCCTCTATGGAGCCATTGTGCAGATCGCACGCATAGGCGCTGGCCTGGGTCTGGTCAAAGTGCACCACGCTGTTGTCGGCTTCAATTTCAATCTTTTTCGCCGTCATTTTGGACAGCTCGATGGCCGCATTGTCTGCGTTGACCGACAGCTCACCCGCGGTGCTCTCCTCCATTTTCAGGCTGAGGTTTTTGGCCTCCACCTCCAGGTTGCGGACGTCCAGGTCCTCCAGGGTGAGGCCCGCATTATCTGCGTTGATCTCAATGTTCTCATAGGCTCTGGCCGGCAGGGTGATGACGGTGGCAGGCGTGGAACTCATATTCTCCAGCCTGCCCAGTTTCCGAATCTTCAGGGTAGAGCCATGCACCTCAAAGGCATAGAGGGTTTGCGCCGACGGTTCGATATAGGTCACACGGACTTCATCGGTGTCTGCGGTTTTGATGGTCAGGTTGGCGCCCACCTCCTCGATTTCCACCTTGGTGATATTCTGGCTGGTGGTATAGGTCCGGCGGGTCAGGTCGGAGGTCTGAACCTCCTGGACTGCCTGGGCGGAGGCTGCCTCCAGCTCCTGCTCGAGGGCATCTGCCAGGTCGCTCTCATCCAGCACCTTGCTGGCAATCTGGAAGGGCGCGCAGCTGCACAGCAGCGCCGCCGCCAAAGCCGCCGAGACGACCGACAACAGGATTTGTTTCATAGGAATTCCCCTCCTTTTCATCAGCTGAGATTGAGGCGGTGTTCGAGGAAATAGACGGTGATGCCATAATAGATGGCTCCCACCACGGCGGTGCAGCCCGAAATCACCCAGAGGGCCAGATGAAAGGTCGCCACCCAGTTGCGGTGGAACTCCACCTCGGGAACAGGCATGGCCTCGGTCAAAACGGTGGTGGCCATGCTGAGGAGCACAAAGCAAACCACCGACAGGGCCATCTTATGGCTGCTGAAGCTGTGGCCCGCGGCCAGGGCGGCGTAAAACTGGAGGCAGAGGGTGCAGCCCGCCACAAACCCCAGCACGGCCAGTTCCAGCAGGAACAGTCCATTGTCCGGGAAGGACACCGCCACCCCGTGGACACTCACCAGATGAAACCCCACCTGGATTCCACCGGCCCCGATGGTAAAGTCGGTGCTGTCCGCCAGAATGCACAGGGATACCAGGCTCATGGCCAGGGTCCCGGCGAACCATGCCACCGCCGCCACCAGCTTGGCCCACAGGTGCTGATGCACCGTCACCGGCAGGGTGAGCATCAGGTAGCCCTCGTCTCCCAGCAGGTTCTGCTTGAACCGCAAAATCATGGCCGCCACATTCACCAGGATGCAGGCCACCACCGCCAGGGCGCACAGGGCTGTCAGCAGGTCGCCCAGGTCGCCCAGGTCATCGAAGAAAAACCGGGCTCCCACGGCCAGGGCCAGCATCACCAGATACATGGGAATCATCATCCGGGCGGTGGCCCGGAACTCCTGTTTCATCAGTTTGATCAGCATTTGAACACCTCCCGGAACAGCCCGTCCACGCTCATGCCATGTTCTTCCCGCAGCTGGTCCACCTCCGACTGGAGGGCCACCTGTCCGTTTTTCAGAAAAATCACCTGATCCAGCAGTTTCTCCACGTCGGCGATGAGGTGGGTGGAGATAATCACCGCCGCCTCGGGGTTATAGTTGCCGATGATGGTGGAGAGGATGTAGTCCCGGGTGGCGGGGTCCACCCCGCCGATGGGCTCGTCCAGCAGATACAGCATGGCCGCCCGGCTCATCACCAGAATCAGCTGGACTTTTTCCCGGTTGCCCTTGCTCATCTCCCGCACCCGCAGGGCCGGGTCAATGTGCAGGTCGGACAGCATCTGCAGGGCGGCATCCTGGCGGAAGTCTGCATAAAAGTCCTGATAAAACTGCAGAAGATCCCGCACCGACATCCAGGCCGGCACCGCCATCCGCTCGGGCAGATAACTGATCTGGGCATGGCTGGCAGGCTGGCCCGGCTTCAGCCCGCAGGTCTGAATTTCCCCCGAGGTGGGGGTCAGCAGGCCGCAGGCCAGCTTGATGAGGGTGGTTTTGCCGCTGCCGTTGGGCCCCAAAAGCCCCACAATCCGCCCCGGCTCCACCGTCAGGCTGACATCCTCCAGGGCCACCACCCCGCCGTATCGTTTGGTCACATTGGTACACTCCAAAACAGCCATTCAGCTCTCTCCTTTCGTTTCCTGCTCCACCAGCCGGAGGATTTCCTCCCGGCTGTAGCCCAGCTGCTCCATCCCCTCCACAAAGGTCTGGATCTGCCGCCGGGCGCATTGATGGCGCGCCTGTTCGATCCGGGCGCGGTCCTCGGTCACAAACCGACCCGCCGTCCGCTGACTGTACACCAGGCCCTCCCGCTCCAGCTCGGTCATGGCCCGCTGCATGGTATTGGGGTTGACCCCGGCCTCGGCGGCCAGGTCCCGCACCGAGGGCAATCGCTCCCCCGGCGGCAGGCCCCCCGACACAATCGACGTCTGAATCTGCGCGATCAGCTGCGCATAAATCGGCGCGTCACTGGAAAACTGCCATTTCATATGCCGCCTCCCTTTCGCTTCGTGTTGTTGTATTAATATAATAATACAGTTTTCGTCCTTTGTCAACAGGCAAAACAGGCTTTTTTCACCCCGCGAAAAGCAGCTTGCATACGTGGTTTTTGCATCCATTGCAGGCAGGCTATGCGGCCGGCGGCTTTTCCGGGTGTATGCGCCGGATCATACAGACCGCACACCTCATACAGGAGTGATACGCTGTTTGCCGGGCCGGCCGGTTTGGGCTGTGCCCTTGATTTTTCCCGCCCGATGGCCTATCATGGGAGCAAACCGGCGGGCGCTGCCCCCACACCACAGAAAAGAGGTACCTGCACATGGAATACCGCAAATTCGACAACACCTATTTTCTCCGCATCGACCGCGGGGAGGAAATTCTGGCCAGCCTGGCCGCCCTCTGCGAAAAGGAACAGATCACCCTGGGCACCATCACCGGCATCGGTGCGGTGGGCGAGGTGACCCTGGGGGTCTTTGACCGCCAGCAGTTCGCCTATCAGTCCCAGACCTACACCGGCGACTTTGAAATCGCCTCCTGCACCGGCACCGTCACCACCATGGAGGGCAAACCTTATTTCCACCTCCACATGGTGGTGGGCAACCCCACCCTGGACGTCTGCCACGGCGGCCATCTGAACCGGGGCGTCATCAGCCTCACGGGAGAATTCGTCCTGACGGCTCTGTCCGGCCAGGTGGAGCGGAAATACAGCCCTGAAGTGGGCCTGAATCTGTTCCAGTTCGTGGACTGAGGCCCCTGCCTTCCCCATCACCGCCGCCGGCTTCTTCCGCCGGGCGGCGGCTTTTTTCGTCTGGACCCAAAAAGAGGGCGGCAGCCTTTCCGGCTGCCGCCCTGCGCTCCCTCCAGACCCGCTGGTTCTCAATACAGCATTTTCAGCACCTCTACACAGGCATCGATCCCCAGCAGGCCGCTGTCCAGCGAAATCTGATCGTTTTTTGCATAGCCCCATTTCATATCGGTATAAAAGCGGTGATAGGCAGCCCGTCGCTTGTCTTTATCCCGGATACGCTGCTCCGGGGAGTCCTCCCGCTCTCCATAGACCTGCACAATCCGCTGGGCCCGAAACGCCAGGTCAGCGTGGATAAAAACAGTCAGGCAGTCTGCCTGATCCCGCAGAA
The DNA here is from genome assembly GCF_002160175.1 of Faecalibacterium sp. An192. Lineage (NCBI taxonomy): Bacteria > Bacillati > Bacillota > Clostridia > Eubacteriales > Oscillospiraceae > Faecalibacterium > Faecalibacterium sp. An192. Next base: position 15,650 of record NZ_NFKB01000013.1, on the reverse strand, counting down.
TGAAGTCCGCACACCGCCCCACAATCACGCAGGGGCCCTGCTCGGCCAATTCCAGAATGACCTTGCGCTGAATATTCCAGAGATAGTCCTCGTTGGTCTGGCCAAACGTCCGGTTGGAAAATGCCGAGGCCAGAAACCCTCCCGGAGCGGTCTCATCCAGCGATTTAATATATCCCTCGGCAAAGCCGCTTTTCCCGGCGATTTTCTGGATCAGCTCCCGGTCATAGCAGGGGATGCCCAGCTGTTCGGCGGTCCGTTTGCCCACAGTTCGGCCCCCGCTTCCAAATTCGCGGCTGATGGTAATGATACGATTTTTCATGCTTGAAGCCTTCCTTTCTCATTCAGCTCCCTGTACGTGCGGCGGATCAGCACCAGCGCGACAAGGAAGGTCAGCAGATCCGACACAGGCATGGACAACAGAACGCCGTCCAGCCCAAAAAACACCGGCAGCAGCAGGGCAAATCCCACGCCAAACACCACCTCACGGATCATGGACAGCACCGTAGATGCCACCGCCTTGCCCATCGCCTGCAAAAAGATAAAACACGCTTTATTGATACAGGCCAATACAATCAGGCACAGATACACCCGGAAAGCCCTGAGGGCAAAGTCGGTATAATAGGCGCTCTCGTTGGCTGCACCAAAAATGCAGATCAGCGGGCGGGGAAAGAATTCTGCCAAAACAAAGCCCACGGCCCCCACCATGGCTTCCCCTGCCAGGAGCTTTGTGAACAGGGCGCGGACCCGATCGTTTTTCTGGGCGCCGATGTTGAATCCCACCACGGGAATGCAGCCGGCAGCCATGCCCACCACCACCGAAATGACAATCTGGAAAAAGTGTCCTGATCCGCCCGGATTCCCCCGCTTGTCCCCTTCCGGCTTTCCCTCCGGCTGCGGTGTTCCAAATCAAAACGACGCTGTCATGCCGCAAAAACAGGCGCCGTCCCATTTTGTCCATTTCTGAATCATTCCGCCCCTCATTTCGTTTGACTTTTCGCGGGTTTCATTGTACCATATTCACTGACGTTTCCGTGGCGCAAAGCAGCCGCTGCGCGCCGGATGAAGGCCCCGTATTCCTTTGGGATACGGCGCCACGACCAAGCACATTGCGAGGCCCGCCGGGCCGGAAAGAGAGAGTTGGTATTCCCATGATCTACGCCCTGATCCTATTCGCCGTCACCTATGCGCTGATGCTGATGTTCAGCGCATACCGGCCCTATATTGCCGTGGGGTCGGCCGTCATTTTCATCGCCACCGGCATGCTGCCCTTCAATGAGATTGTGGGCGCCATCGACTTCAATGTCCTGCTGATGATCGCCGGCACCATGGGCCTGGTGCAGCTGTTCATTGACAGCAAGATGCCCGCCCTGCTGGCCGACCTCATTATGGAAAAGGTCCCCAACGTCCAGATGGCTGCCGTGGCGCTGGCTCTGTTCGCCGGCGTTATCTCGGCCTTTGTGGACAACGTGGCCACCGTCCTGATGGTGGCCCCCATCGCCATGGAGATCTGCAAGAAGCTCAAGACCAATCCCGTCCCCTTCATCATCGGCGTGGCGGTGTCCTCCAACCTGCAGGGTGCGGCCACCCTGGTGGGCGACACCACAGCCATCATGCTGGGCTCCTACGCCAACATGAACTTCCTGGACTTTTTCTTCTACCGCGGCCGTCCCAGCATCTTCTGGTCCGTGGAGCTGGGCGCCCTGGCCTCTGCCCTGATTCTGGCCTGGCTGTTCCGCAAGGAAAAGAACCCCATCCCCAAGGCTCCCACCCGCACCAAGGTCACCGACTTTGTCCCCACCTATCTGCTGGTGATCATGCTGGCTCTGCTGATCTCGGCCTCCTTCATCCCCAACAAGCCCGACATCACCAACGGCCTGATCTGCACCTCCCTGCTGGTGGTGGGCATGATCTACACCCTGTTCAAGACCCGGGACTTCTCGGTGGCCATCAGCCCCGTCAAGGCCATCGACTTTGAGACCATCGGCCTGCTGTTCGGCCTGTTCCTGGTCATCGGCGGCATCACCCACATGGGCGTGGTGGACGCTGTGGCCAACCTGCTGGCCCAGATGGGCGGCGGCAGCCTGTTCGTCATCTACACCGTCATTGTCTGGGCGTCGGTGCTGTTCTCGGCTTTCATCGACAACATCCCCTATGTGGCCACCATGCTGCCGGTGGTCACCGGCCTGGCCGCTGCCCTGAACGTGGACCCCACCGTCCTCTACTTCGGCCTGCTGTCGGGCGCTACGCTGGGCGGCAACTGCACCCCCATCGGCGCTTCCGCCAACATCACCGGCATCGGCATCCTGCGCCGCGCCGGCTACGAGGTCAAGAGCAGCGACTTCTTCCGCATCGGCATCCCCTTCACCCTGGCCGCTGTCATCCCCGCCTACATCTACATCTGGGTGATGTTCCACTGATTCATAGCCCAACGGCACAAAGAGCGCAGACCTTTTCAGGGCCTGCGCTCTTTTCTTATGCGTTGATTCGCCGGGACGCCCGGCCCCTTCCGGGGCGGGCCCATGGATGCTGTGCGCGTGCCGGCGGGCCCCGGCCGGAGGCGTCTGCACCCGGGCGGCCCCAGGCCATCCAGACCCCACAGAGGGGATCGCATCACCCGGCGGGCGCTTTTCCTCCGCTGGCACCCGGCAAAAAAGCGCAGGCCCCGCAAAAGGCCTGCGCTCTGGAAATACTCTTTAGTCCTCGGGGGTGTCGTCCTTGGGAATGATGATGTTCAGCACGAACACAATCAGGAAGGACACCACCAGGCTGCTGCCGAAGATGTTGCGCAGCAGCTGGGGCACAAACTGGAGGATATCGGGGGCGGCGTCAATGCCCAGACCCAGGGCCAGGGCGATGCCCACGATCATCCGGTTGCGGTAGTTCAGGGGCTGCTCATTCAGCAGCTGGATGCCCGACATGGTGATGGCGGCAAAGACGGTGACGGTGGCGCCGCCCAGAACCGGCTGGGGAATGGTAGCCATCAGGCCGCTGAACTTGGGGAAGATGCCGGCGGCCAGCATGATGACGCCGACCATGGCAAAGACCCGGCGGGCCACCACCTTGGTGGTGCAGATCAGGCCCACGTTCTGGCTGTACGGGTCGGTGGGCAGACCGCCGATGCAGGCGCCGATCATGCCGCAGATGCCCTGGCCTTTGATGGCGCCGCCCAGCTCCTGGTCGGTGCACTGACGGCCAAAGCCGCCGATGGCGGTGGAGGACACGTCGCCGATGGTCTGGACCGCCTGGACCATGTACATCAGAATCATCATGATGATGGCGTCCACGTGGAACTCCAGGCCAAAGTAGAAGGGACGGGGCAGTGCAAACCAGGATGCGGTCTGCAGGTCGGTGAAGCTGACCACGCCGCCCATGGCCAGAGCCGCAATGTAGCCCACCACAATGCCGATCAGCATGCCGGAAGCCTTGATGAGGCCCTTGCCGAAGAAGTTGCAGGCCAGGGTCACCACCAGAGTCAGGAGGGCCAGGAACCAGAACTTGCCCGAGCCGAAGGTGCCGTTGGCCTGGGCCGCGCTGCCGCCGCCAATGTAGCTGATGGCGGTCTTATACAGGGACAGGCCGATGCTCATAACCACCGTGCCGCTGACGATGGGCGGGAAGAAGCGCCGGATTTTGCCGATGAACGCGCCCACAAAGATGGACACGAAACCTGCCACCAGCTGGGAGCCGAAGATGGCCGCAATGCCGTACTGCTGGCCGATGATGGTCAGGATGGGCATATAGGCGAAGGCCACGCCCATGACGTTGGGCATCTTCATGCCGAAGCCGAACACCGGGAACAGCTGCAGCAGGGTGGTGATACCGCCGATGATCATGGCGGCCTGGGTCAGCATAATCTTCTCCTCGGCGGACAGCCCGCAGGTCCCTGCAATCAGCATGGGCGGGGTGATGTTGCCGATCAGCATGGCCAGCACATGCTGCATGGCCTGCGGGAACGCCGCACCCCAGGAGGGTTTGCCGTCGAATTTCATCAGTTCGGCGTTGGTTTGAGTGGAACTGCTCATTTGATATCCTCACTTTCCAAAGTTACTCCAAAAATACCAACAGTGGACAGTATATCCGAAAATACGCAGGAAAGCAAGGCCAAAATAGGTCATACCTATGAGTCATACTTTTCCAGATCCTGCCAATTCCCGCCTGCCGGGCCGGTTTTCCCCGGGGCGGCGGGGCCGGGATGTATCCCAGATTTTTTCAAAAAAGCCCCGTCCACAGGCCGGCACGGAAAAAACACGCTGCAAAATCAATTCCCTTCCGGCTGGGTTTTCAGCCAAAAAAATCCGCCCGTTCCGGCCGGAGACGGCACAGACAGGCGGACTCGTTTCAGATTGGGTCGGGTTCGGGGCGGCCCTTCCCCAAGGCCCGGAGCACCTCCAGATCCTCGGGACGGTCCACGTCGGCCAGTTCCTGCGGGCTGCGGGCCGGAACGGGCCGCACACGGTCAGGATACCTCTGGATCACCGCTCCGCCCCCCTTGCCCTGAGGCAGGTGCATCAGGTCCTCGAAGGCCCAGGCCGGGAACAAAACCGGAGCCCCTGGTTTCTCCTGCCAGGCGGCCCGCCAGATGGGGCCGGGGGCGCAGGCCCCGCAAAGGGCCAGGGAGAGCACCGTTTCCCGGGTGAGAAGGGGCTGGTCTCCCGGGCAGAACAGGCAGCCGTCCAGGCCGGAACCGGCGTTCAGGGCTTCCAGACCCAGGCGCACCGTGTCGCTGCGGTGGGGCTGGCTGTGCAGAACCACCGGGACCCCCTGGGCCCGGCAGAGGTCTGCCACATCGGCGTGGCGGGTCACCACCACCCGCCGGGCAAAGAGGCCGCCGGTGACGTCCAGGGCGTACTGGACCAGAGGTTTGCCCTCCAGATCGGCCAGCAGCTTGTTGCCGCCGAACCGCCGGCCCAATCCCGACGCCATGACCACGCAGCCCAGCTGCCCCAGAGGCTGGTCCAGGTCCAGGCAGAACACATCCGGCCGGCGGCAGAGCTCCTGCAGCAGGGGCAGATCCTGCCGGCGAACCACCGCCAGCACCCGCTTTTGATCCAGCAGAGCCCGCAGGGCGTCACAGTAGGCGGGGGACCCGGTTTCCAGATACCCCACCTCGTCCACCGAGACCCATTCCCCCGGCGCCTGTCCGGCCCGGGCCAGAGCCGCCGCCCCAAAGCCATTCAGAGCGTCCAGGTCAGGGCGCATCCCCTCCGGGGCAACGCGCCCGATCTGCACCGTTTCACCGGCGGCGTTTTCCTTTAAAAATACCCCCTGTCCCCGCTGGACCCAGGTGGTCACCCCCGGCAGCCCCTCCGGGGCCAGGGCGTGCAGCAGGGTGGTTTTGCCGATGCCCCGGCTGCCGGTGAGGATCAGGTGGCGTTTACCGCTGCTGCGGAAAGAATTCCAGATACAGCTGGCGGTTTGCACGGATGCAGGCATCCCGATACGCTTCATACTGGGTCAGCCACTCCTTTCCTTCGGGGGTCAGGCAGCTGCCGCCGCCTGCCCGGCCGCCCGCCGTCCGGGCCGTCAGGGCAAAACCCAAGGCCTTCTCGGCGTGCTGGATCAGTTTCAGGGCCTTGGTGTAGGCCATCCCCATGGACTGGGCCGCACCCCGCAGAGACCCCGTCTCCTCCACCGCGTGGAGCAGGCGGCAGGGCCCTTCCCCAAAGAATTTCTCTCCGTCCTCATCCAGAAACAGAATCCGCGTCACCGCTCGCATGGCTGCCTCCCTTTCGCCGGCCCGCCGCCCCAAAAAGCACCGCACAGGGTCAAAATCACCCCCGGGCCGCCGGCTTTGCCGGGGGATCGCCCTCCCTGCGGGAAGGGCGCAGGCCCCGCGCCGTTGTTGTTTCAAAACTACAGCGAAATTATAACAATATCCCTTTCCAAAAGCAAGGCTTACTGTTATAATAAATGAGTATGATCGCTGAAAAACGGCTGTTTTGTCGAAAAATCGTCAGCCGTCCGTGAAAGATAAGGGAAACTGCATCATGATGAACATTCAAAACTACGTCCAGGCCCAAAGCCTGGAGGAGGCCTATCAGCTCAACCAGAAGCGGAACGCCCGCATTCTGGGCGGGATGCTCTGGACCAAGATGGAGACCGGCAATGTGGGCACCGCCATCGACCTGTGCGGTCTGGGGCTGGATGCCATCCAGGAGACCGGGGACCAGTTTTCCATCGGGGCCATGGTCACCCTGCGGCAGATCGAGCAGCACCCCGGCCTGAACGCCTACACCCACGGCATGGCCGCCCGGGCTGTTCAGGACATTGTGGGGGTCCAGTTCCGCAATATGGCCACGGTGGGCGGCAGCGTCTGGGGCCGGTTCGGCTTTTCGGACGTGCTGACTTTGCTGCTGGCCATGGACACCTCGGTGGAGCTGTACAAGGGGGGCGTCGTCCCGCTGGAAACCTTTGCCGCCATGCCCTATGACCGGGATCTGCTGGTGCGGGTCATCATCCGGAAAGCGCCGCTGGCCCTGTCGTATCAGGCCATGCGGATACAGCGCACCGACCTGCCCGTTTTGAACTGCGCTGTGGCAAACGTGAACGGAGCATACCGGGCCGTCATCGGGGCCCGCCCCGGCAAGGCCATGGTCCTGCGGGATGAAACCGGTCTGCTGGCCGGGGGCATCACTGAGGACAGCGCCCGGGCCTTTGGGGCATGGGCCGCCGAACAGGTCCCCACCGGCAGCAATGCCCGGGGCAGCGCGGCCTATCGGACCCATCTTGTCAACGTATTGGTCCGGCGCGGGGCGCTGGAGCTGGGAGGTATGTAAGGCATGGAAATCAAACTGACCCTGAACGGCCGGCCCGTCACCGGCTCCATCGACCCCGACTGCCTGCTGATCGATTTTCTGCGGGATCACGGCTGTCTGAGCGTCAAGCGGGGGTGCGACACCTCCAACTGCGGCCTGTGCACCGTCCTGATGGACGGCAAGCCCATCCTCTCCTGCTCGATGCTGGCGGCCCGGGCCGCCGGCCACAGCGTCCAGACCCTGGAGGGCCTGCAGGAGGAGGCCGCCGATTTTGTGGGCTTCATCGCCGACCAGGGCGCCGACCAGTGCGGCTTTTGCAACCCGGGCCTGGTGATGAACACCATCGCCCTGCTGCGGGAAAACCCCGACCCCACCGACGACGAGATCCGCGCCTTTCTGGCCGGCAATCTCTGCCGCTGCTCCGGCTACGACGGGCAGCTGCGGGGCATCCGCAGTTATCTGGACAGCCGCAGGGAAAAAGGAGACAGCCGCCATGGAGCATAAAGAATATCATTCCATCCACCAGCCCGTCCGCAAAAAGGACGCCATGCAGCTTTTGCTGGGCAAGCCGGTCTACACCGACGACGTCACCCCCCGGGACGCCCTGGTGGTGAAAATCCTCCGCTCGCCCCACGCCAACGCCATCGTTCAGGAGATCGACACCGCCGCCGCCCTGAAAGTGCCCGGCGTGGTGGCCATCTACACCTGGCAGGATGTGCCCCACAACCGCTTTACCATCGCGGGCCAGACCTATCCCGAGCCCTCCCCCTATGACCGCCTGATTCTGGACCGGCACGTCCGGTTCGTAGGGGATGCGGTGGCCATCGTGGCCGCCGAGACCGAGAAGGCCGCCCTGCGGGCCATGAAGATCATCAAGGTGCAGTATGAGGTCCTGGAGGCGGTGCTGGACCCCCACACCGCCCTGGACAACCCCGTCCTGGTTCACCCCGAGGAGGACTGGGTGGCCCCCTGTCCGGTGGGCGGCGACAACCGCCGCAACCTGATCGCCAGCGACACCAACAGCTCGGGCGACATCGACGCGGTGCTGGCCGGCTGCGACATCGTGCTGGACCGCACCTATCACACCAAGGCCTACAGCCAGGCCATGATGGAGACCTTCCGCACCTACACCGAGATGGACGCCTACGGGCGGCTCCACGTGGTTTCCTCCACCCAGATCGTGTTCCATGTGCGCCGGATTCTCTCCCGGGCACTGGGCCTGCCCAAGAGCCGCATCCGGGTGGAAAAGCCCCGCATCGGCGGCGGCTTCGGCGCCAAGCAGACCGCCGTCTGTGAGGTCTACCCTGCCTTTGTCACCCTCAAGACCGGCCGGCCCGCCAAGCTGATCTATACCCGTGAGGAAGCCCAGATCGCCGGCAGCCCCCGGCACGAAATGGAGATCCACGTCCGGCTGGGCGCCGACAAGGACGGCCGCATCCGCGGCATCGACCTGTATACCCTGTCCAACTCAGGCGCCTACGGCGAGCACGGCCCCACCACCGTGGGCCTGTCGGGCCACAAGTCCATCCCCCTCTACACCGGCAGCCTGGAGGCCTACCGCTTCAGCTACGACGTGGTCTACACCAACCTGCAGGCCGCGGGCGCTTACCGCGGCTACGGCGCAACCCAGGGCATCTACGCCCTGGAAACCACCGTCAACGAGCTGGCCGAGCGGCTGGGCATCGACCCCACCGTCCTGCGGGACCGGAACATGGTGCGGGAAGGGATGCAGATGCCCGCCTACTACAACGAGACCGCCAGCGCCTGCGCCCTGGACCGCTGCATGGAGCATTGCCGCCAGATCTTCCACTGGGACGAAAAGTACCCGGTGCGGGATATGGGCAACGGCAAAGTCCGGGCGGCGGGCGTCGCCATGGCCATGCAGGGCTCCTGCATCTCCAACGTGGACGTGGGTTCCGCCACCCTCAAGCTGAGCGAGGACGGCACCTATAACCTGATCATCGGCGCGGCCGACATGGGCACCGGCTGCGACACCATTCTGGCCCAGATGGCCGCTGAGTGCATGGACTGCAGCGTGGACGACATCGCCGTCTTTGGCGCCGACACCGACGCATCCCCCTATGACTCGGGCTCCTACGCCTCCTCCACCACCTACATCACCGGCAAGGCCGTGGAACAGGCCTGCGCCCAGCTCAAAACCAAAATTTGCGCCATCGCCGCCGAAATGATGGGCTGCGACGCCGGCGAGATCGTCTTTGAGGGCAAACAGGTGCGCCGCCTCTCCACCGGCCAGACCCTGACTCTGGAGGAAATCGGCTATAAGTCCCAGGTGTTCAACACCCAGGCCGCCGAGGTCACCGCCACCCATTCCTCCCCCGTCTCGCCCCCACCCTATATGGTGGGCATGGTGGAGATCGAGCTGGACAAGGAGACCGGCCAGGTCACCATCCTGGACTACATGGCGGTGGTGGACTGCGGCATCCCCATCAACCCGGCCCTGGCCCGCATCCAGACCGAGGGCGGCATCGTCCAGAGCATCGGCCACACCCTGATGGAGGACGTCCAGTACGACCACAACGGCCGGCCCATCGGCTCCTCCTTCCTGCAGTACAAGGTGCCCACCCGTCTGGACATGGGCCATCTGCGGGTGGAGTTTGAGCACAGCTATGAGCCCACCGGCCCCTTCGGCGCCAAGTCCATCGGCGAAATCGTCATCAACACCCCCGCCCCTGCTCTGACCCACGCCATCTACCGGGCCACCGGGGTCTGGCACCGGGAAATCCCCATCAGCCCCGAGAAAATCGCTCTCGGACTGGAATAACCCACCCTCAGGCCGGAAGCCGGACGACGGTTTCCGGCCTTTCTGCGTCTGTTTTTTGTTTCTCCACTTTTTTCAAAAAAGTGCTTGACAAATCACCCCCATCTCTGCTATAATAACTGACGTCGCCGGTGCACAGCACCCAAGACCGTCAAGAATATGGGGGTATAGCTCAGCTGGGAGAGCGCTTGAATGGCATTCAAGAGGTCAGCGGTTCGATCCCGCTTATCTCCACCAAAAGAAATCCGTTTCCGAAAGGAAGCGGATTTTTTCTTTTACGCGGCTACTTCTATCATATCCAGCCCCAGATCAAACTGGGTGAAGTCGATGTTGAAATCAACATGCAGTTTGTAGCCCCGATAGACTTCGATCCGACGGATCAGGCAGTTGACAATCATTTTCTTTGTTTCCAGGTCAGCTGTGTCATATAGCTCCGCCCAGGAGATCACGTTGTTGTACTGATTTTCCAAAGATCGAAGAAGGCTCTGCCCTTCTTCATAAGCAGCCTGAGCATCCTCAAACTGTTTTTGCAGCTTGGCGCATTTTGCTTCAGACTCAGAGATCATTGTTCCCAGCAATTCTTTTGGAAAGGCGCTTTCTCCCCGCAGAGCCTTGATGATCTCTGCTTTCAGCATATCCAGCTCATTGGCGGCCTTGGTGTAATCCGCCCGGACACTTTGGAGCAAGTTTTTCCGCTCTGCCATCTTTTCCTGGTAACGAATGCCGACGATCTCGCTTCTGGGGATCTCCTTCATCTTTGCAAAGATCTGACGCACCAGTTTATCGATGATTCCGTCCAGAATGTGGGCCGTGTAGCCTGTCTGGCCATTGCAGTCCGTTTGCTTGCGGGTTTTGCCGTAACAGATATACCGTACCCTTTTGACCACACGGTGGGGATCTTCCTTACAGGGATAAGATTTACCGTTGGTGGTCAGGGACAGCCTTGCCCCACAGTGTCCACAGAATACATTGCCGGATAGAAGGGACTGTCCCCCGATGTTACGGGGAACGGTACGCTCTGCTTCATTGGCACGGTTGGTACGAATCCGTTGGGCGGCTTCAAACAGTTCCGGCTCAATGATTTGCAAATGGGGCAGCTCCTGGGAACGGCTTTCGCCGCACCGCAGGACCCCCGTATAAGTCAGATTACAGACGATGCCGCGGATACTGGCGTGGTGCCACATCTTCCCTGTTCTGGCCCGATAACCCAGATTGTTCAGGTAAGTAGCGATACGCTGTGCTCCATAGCCCGAATGGACATATTTGTCAAAGACAATCCGAACCACAGCGGCCTCGGCCTCATTGACCACCAGTTCGTACAGTTCATGCTTGCGCTTGTTGAAGTGGCCGCTTTTTACCAGGTCATAACCATACGGGGCAAGCCCGCCCTTGAATCCGCCCGCCTCGACGAGCTGTCCCAGGGCGGTCTTGGTACGGATCGAGGTCTTTTCGCTCTCTCCGTCCGCCTGCCAGAACCGTATGTAATTGGTAAGTTTATCTGTATGGCTGTCAAAGCGCTGCTCCCCTTCCTGGGTACTCCACACTTTGATTCCATTCTTGACGAACCATTCCACCACGAATGGTGTCTCATCTGCAATACGGCCAATCCGGTCAAACATGAAGACCAGCAGGATATCAAACTTCTTCTGCTTGGCCAGATTCTTGATGATTTGCAGCTTGTCCCGGTTTTCCGCCCGGACTTTGTGGCTAGAGACACCTTCCTCCTGCTCCTCATGAACGATTACCCAGCCCATCCTTTCACAGAAAGCATGGCAGGCTTTCCGCTGCATGGGAATGTCAGCCTGGTTTTTATCGTTGTGGTCCACCTGCTTATCGGTGGATACGCGATACAATGTGCAAACTCTGTTTTCCATGATCTTTCTTCCTTTCATTTGTTATACGGTCAAAAGGAAGATACATCAATACAAATCCTATGCAGTTTTCAAGGTGCACAGTGATAATCACCGTCTTGATTGTATCGCCGTTTTGAGACCGTTGCAAGGATGTCGCCAGAGGCAGTTCTGGAAGTGTTATTCACAAAGGACGCCATCAGAATCTGCTTCAGGTGATGGGTGATAGTTCTATTTGGTGTATCCGCAAAGGTGGCCAGGACTTCATATCCATCCACCCGAAGGGAAAGAGACTTTCCAGACATTTTCTCTGCACTCAAAATGGCTCTGTTTCCCAAATCATACCGAAAATCGGGAGACCATGCAAGCTATATCACATTTTTCTTATATCCTTATCATCGAATTCTGCTCGTGTGCCTATTCTACCGGAGATTTTCTTGAAGGGATCATTAGGAAATAGTATAATAAAACCATATTTACATCTGGTTTCTTATTTCCTATTAGGAGATGACACGATGACAGACGAAAAGAACGCCGTTTCCTCCCCACGCGGCTCATCCGATCTGGTGAGCGAAAAAATCCGTTTTATTCTTCGCCATTATAAAGATCATTTTGCTGAGCTTGATTTACAGGAACATTATAAATGGAAAGCCATTGACTGGTACCGGAAAAAATGGGATCTTAGCGTCCCTCTGTCCGAATTTCCAACAATGGTTGAAACTGCGCTGGGCGAATCCGGCAACCTGCTGGCAGCGCGGATGTACTATGCTTATCCCATGGCAACCGAATTTGCCCGAGACATGACAGAGAAGGCCCGCGAAGCCTTTCTGGTGTTGTACGATGAGAGCCGGCCTCTTGCTGAACGGTATGAAATTTTTCGCAGAGGATTCGACAGCTATGTAAAACCCCTAGGGAAAAACCACTACCAGGATCTTCATGCCATCTCCGTCTATCTTACATTTGAATATCCAAACCGGTATTTCTTTTACAAATACAGCGTTTACACTGCATTCTGCGCCCGGGTTGGCTATCATGAAGAAAAGCCGAAGCGCAGTTCTTCCGTCTGGAGACTGGAAGTAAACAACCGCCTTCACCAGCGCATTTTGGAAGAGGTTCAAAAAGACCCGGAACTCCTTGCGCTCAACCAGAAACGCGCCGCAGAATTTCATACCTACAACGATCCCGACCTGCACATTCTTGCCGCTGATATCGCATTTTATGGGGCGAACTATATGCAGGAGAGCGACTTTGCCTTATTTGCTGCTTCCGATGAATCGGAAGAACTTGCAGCTGCAGCTGTGCCTGAGAATTCTTTCGATGATACGTCCACATCCGGGACGGATATTCCCCTAAATACCATTCTGTACGGGCCGCCGGGTACCGGAAAAACCTATTATACAGTCATTTATGCTGTCGCAATCATTGAGGACAAGGAACTGGATACAGTTCGCTCCGAGCCTTACAGCGAGGTTATCAAGCGCTACAACCGCTACAAAGAAAATCATCAAATCGCCTTTACAACCTTCCATCAGTCCTATGGATATGAGGAATTTATCGAGGGAATCAAACCCGATGTTCTTGATGATGATTCCGATGGCAGCTCGTCAGAAATCCGCTACAAAGTGTCCTCCGGTATCTTTAAATCGTTTTGTGAGCGCGCCCGTCAGGCAACCGCCGCTTCAGCCGTCCAGGTGAAAGATTTTGGAATGAATTCCCTCCCCAACATCTGGAAGGTTTCGCTCGAAGGAACCGGGGATAACCCCACCCGAACCGAGTGTCTGAAAAATGGGCACATCCGAATCGGATGGGATGAGTATAAAGAAAAAATCACAGACCAAACCGACTTTTCCGCATATGGCGGAAAAAATCCTCTGAATGCCTTTATCAACCGAATGCAGATCGGCGACGTAGTTCTCTCTTGCTACAGCGCCTCTACCATTGACGCCATCGGCGTTATAACGGGCGACTATGAATGGCACAATGAATACAAACAATACAAGCGGCTGCGAAAGGTGAACTGGATCGTGAAAAACATCCAGGAAAACATTCTAGAGAGCAACGGCGGGGTATCCATGACCCTGTCCACCGTCTACCGTATGTCCAACATCACGCTGGCAGACGTATATCGGATGATTGAAAAATATTCTCCCAAGGCCGTCCATTCGGGCGGAACTTCCCACGCCTCGCCCGATGAAACCCGTTATGTGTTCATTATTGATGAAATCAACCGCGGAAATATTTCCAAGATTTTCGGCGAGTTGATCACCCTCATCGAGCCTTCCAAACGGGAGGGACAGCCAGAGGGCATCCTCGCTCTTCTTCCTTATTCTCAGAAACCTTTCGGCGTACCCAAAAATGTTTATTTGATCGGCACCATGAACACCGCAGATCGGTCTGTAACTGCTTTAGACACGGCGCTGCGCCGCCGTTTTTCCTTCCGGGAGATGCTTCCTGACCCAAAACTTCTTTCTGGTATCAGCGTAGAGGGAATGTCCATTCAGGAAATGCTGGCCACCATGAACCAGCGAATCGCCGTTCTGTACGACCGCGAGCACACCATCGGTCATTCCTATTTTATTCCTCTCAAAGACGACCCCAGTATGGATACCCTGGGGCGCATCTTTGAAGACAAAGTCTTTCCTCTACTGCAGGAATATTTCTTTGATGACTACCAAAAAATACGCCTGATTTTGGGCGACAACCGCAAGCCGGATTCTGCAAAACAATTTATCCAGGCCGAGCCTGTCAACTACACGGCCTTGTTTGGCAATGCGGAGATTGGCGCAGAAGAGGATTGCCTCTACCGCATCAATTCGGCCGCCTTCTACGACCCAGAAGCCTACCTCTCTATCTGTCTGTCCCAAGGGCAATCTGAGGACGAGCCATGAAAACAAGGGTTTATCAAATCTGTGAATTTGAATCTTTCTTCTCAGAAGGCTCCGGCAGAGAAATGCCCGGATACCATGCCCTGCCCCCTGCTGTGTTTTCTCAGCTTGAACATTTTCTTTTGGAGCGCAGCTCTTCCGGGTCAGAGGAAACTTTTTGGATGACCTTATCCATTCGCCGAGGGTTCGGCAAAGTCATTACGGTCCAGAATTACGTCGGCGTCATCTTAATGGAGGATGGCACTTTGATAGAGATCCTTCCCAAAATCCACTCGGCCATGGACTGTGACCCGGACGGGGCTCAGACCAAAAAACTCCTGATTGAGATGCTGAAGACTCTACGGGAGGCTCCCTTCAAGAATTTTCAAATTTCCTCTGTTGGCTCCGCCCAAATGAATCTCTTCGAGATTTTTGTGCGGATGTTCCTAGATGAAGTGTTTCCGCTGGTCAAACGGGGGCTCCCCTGTGGATATGAGGTTGCAGAGGAAAACTCCGCATTTTTTCGAGGAAAGCTAATGGTTTCCCAGCACATTCGACTCAATTTCGCCCATCAGGAGCGCAGTTACGTCCAGCATGACCAGTTCACCGCCAATCGCCCAGAAAACCGTATTCTCAAGGCCACCCTTTTGTATTTATATCGCTATTCCCGCTCTCTAAAAAATCGCGCCGATATCAAAGTTCTTCTTCAGTCCTTTCTGAACGTGTCCCCCTCCACTGATTTTATCTCCGACTTCGCCCTATGCAGTTCTGACCGGGCAGCTCGTGAATATCAAAATTCTCTGTTGTGGAGCCGCGTTTTTCTGGAGGGCAAGAGTTTTACTTTTTATTCGGGGTCTCACTTGGCATTAGCCCTTCTCTTCCCGATGGAAAAGCTTTTTGAAAGCTATATCGCCGTGCTTCTTCAGAAGCAACTCGCTGGAAAACCCTATTCCCTTTCCATACAAGACACGACCCACCATCTCTTTGACAGCCCCCAAAAAGCATTCCAATTACGGCCGGACCTTGTGATCCGAAGAAAAACGGACAATACCGTTTTTGTAGCAGATACCAAGTGGAAGCTGCTGGATGTAAGAAAACCGCACTATGGCGTCTCACAGTCCGATCTCTACCAGATGGCTGTCTATCAGTATAAGTACCACGCCCAAAATGTTACCCTTCTTTATCCAAGATCCAGTTCTGTTGACTTATCTAAGCCCGTCTCCTTCACGTCTAAGGATGGGCTGACCGTCCACCTGAGGTGGATTGATCTATTGGATGCGAAGCAGAGCATCGGTAAGCGCCTCACAAAACAGTGTACTTGACAATAGAAAAAGGACCAGCTAAAGCTGGTCCTTTTTTGTTATTCAAAACAACTGCGCATGTAGTCGCTCCAGGGCATCAG
>NZ_NFKB01000129.1:0-1158 GCF_002160175.1 Faecalibacterium sp. An192 | reverse complement strand
TGAGGTCCCACCTGTTCCCATTCCGAACACAGAAGTTAAGCTCACTTGTGCCGAAGATAGTTGGCTGGACACGGCCTGTGAAAATAGGTAGATGCCGGCTTCTCTAACAAAACCCCTGAGGATAAATCCTCGGGGGTTTTCTCATATCGGGAAAGAAGGACGGAGGAGGGAACGATGGTCAAATTTCTGAAAAGAGCGGTGCTGCTGGTTTTGCTTTTGGTTTTGCTGGGAGCGGCGGTGCTGTTTTATGCTCTGAAGGTAGAACCCTACCGTCTGAAAATCGATCATTTGACCTTTTCCAGCGGCCTGACCCAGGAGCTGCGGGTGGTCCAGGTGTCGGATATCCAGATCAGCGAACACTACACCATCCGGAACCTGGAACAGCTGGTGGACCGGGTCAATCAGCAGAATCCCGATTTGTTTCTCTTCACCGGGGACCTGTACGAGGTCTATAACACCTATCATCAGGATGAGGATTTAATCCGGATTTTGTCCCGGATTCAGGCGCCCTATGGAAAATTTGCCATCTGGGGCAATCGGGACCGGGGCGGGGGCGCGGTGCGCACCTATGAATCCATCATGGAACAGAGCGGATTTCAGATTCTGTGCAACGAGGGCGTGACGGTGACGCTGGAGAGCGGCGATACGGTCTTTTTGGCGGGGCTGGATGATGCTTTGCTGGGAGAACCCAACATCGACGGAGTGCTGGCGGATGTTCCCGCCCAGCAGCCGGGCTATTCCATCCTGATGACCCACGAGCCCGACACCGCCGACCTGTATGAGGACCTGGGTTTTGACCTGATTTTGGCGGGCCACAGCCATGGCGGACAGGTCAGTCTGCCGTTCCTTCCTCACATCACCACTTCCATGGTCAGAAAATATCTGGACGGCCTGTATCCCCTCAACGATCAGACCACCCTGTATGTCCACTCCGGAATAGGAACCTCCCGCTATCCGATCCGGCTGGGGGTTGTGCCCGAAATCGCCGTCTTTGACATGAAACCGGCTGCGGAATAAATCCGCGCGCAAATAAAAGAACATCCCTCGCGCTGAACCGCTCCAGTAAAAGTAGACAGTGAAAAAAGAAGGCCTCCTGTGGTAGAATAAAACTACTACAGGAGGTCTTTGCTATGCCCAGAAAATACAGCCACATTCAGG
>NZ_NFKB01000128.1:0-1187 GCF_002160175.1 Faecalibacterium sp. An192 | reverse complement strand
GCAACTCGTCCTCATGGGACAATCTCGGATAAAGGGCGGTAATGAGGTTTTGGGTGGCTTGTCTTAACATAAAATCCTCCGTTTCCGACAGCCAGCCCCACTATTCCGTAGCTTTATTGTACCACGGAATAGCGGGGGCTGTATAGTGGCAAAAGTGTAAAATCTGCTTCTTTATGGTTTGTCAAATTGCCGGTTTTTGTGTAGCAGCGGCTTCCGCTTCCAGTACCCGCGCCATTTTGTCGGCGGCGGTGGTCGTGGTATCTTTCTTGAAATAGCCGGACACGACAAGGACGGAATTGCCCATGCGGATTTCCGTCACGCAGTCGGGGCGGCGGGCGGTGCGGGTGTCGTGCTGCTTGTTATCTGTCATAGGCAATACTCCTTTCAGTCGGTAATCAGTTTCTTCATGCTCTCCATTTTCCGCTGCGCGGCTTCCTGCCGGAAATTGTCGCCGGTAAAGCGTACCGGGACGCACATGGAAAGCAGGCGGTCATAAATCCGGGAATGGGCGGTGTCCTCCGGGTTCCGCAGGTCGTCCAGCGTGAGGTTGGTCGTGACGATCAGCGGCTTGCCGCTGCGGTAACGGCTGTCAATCACATTGAAAACCTGTTCCAGCCCGTATTCCGTCCCGCGCTCCATGCCGAAGTCGTCAAGGATAAGCAGCGGATAGCGGCAAAGGCGGGAAATATACTCGTTGCGGTTCTCAAAGCTGGCGGCAAGGTCATTGAGGATAAGGGCAAAGTTTGTCATGTGGACGGGGATTTCTTTCTCCATAAGGGCGTTTGCGATACAGCCCGCAAGGTAGCTTTTCCCGGTTCCAACGCCGCCCCAGAACAGGCAGCCGATATTGTCGGCTCGCATATCCTCCCAATGCTCCACATACCGGCGGGCAATCCCGGTCTGTGGGTTCCTGCCGTTGTCGTTCTCAAAAGTCCAGTCCCGCATGGTGGGGTCGGTAAAGCCCCGGCGTTTCAGTTCCTCCACGGTGTCAAGGTGCCTGCGCCGCTTCTCGGCGGCCTCCCG
This sequence comes from Faecalibacterium sp. An192, assembly GCF_002160175.1. Lineage (NCBI taxonomy): Bacteria > Bacillati > Bacillota > Clostridia > Eubacteriales > Oscillospiraceae > Faecalibacterium > Faecalibacterium sp. An192. Next base: position 164 of record NZ_NFKB01000128.1, on the reverse strand, counting down.
TTCCTCACGGGCGGCTCTCTGGCAGTCGCACTCTGCCGGGTGGCGGTCACGGCCAAAGATAGCGGCCTTATCCGGCGCAAAATAGGCTTCTTTCGGCTTGCGGCACTTGCCGCAGTACAGTAAACCGTCCTCGCCGGTGTAGTCCTCCGGCTCCGGGGTGGTGG
>NZ_NFKB01000127.1:0-1239 GCF_002160175.1 Faecalibacterium sp. An192 | reverse complement strand
GCACACCAGACTTTGATGGGCTGGCCGCTCTGTTTTGCAGCGGCGATGGTTTGAATCCATTGTTCTTCCCGAACTGCCATTGCTCTCTTTTCCATGTTTGCCTCCTCTGTAGGTTTTCTCAGCGAGGGCGTGTATTTTTGAGAGTGGTCTCAAAAATACACGCCCACTACATGGAATAATTCTCTCACTGTGAGACTGGGTTTAGCAAGTACGCCGTTTCGTGAGGCGCTTACGAGAAAGCGGCGTGCCGAACGAAAGGAACCCATCAAAAAGAAAACCACCCACAGCCACAAACGGGTCAGCAGAACGGACCCGGAAGCTGGTCATATGAAACGCCCTGGCAAACCCGAAGGACCCTATTACCTGGTTCATGAGACTCTTGATACAGACCATGGAATCATTCTGGCTGTCACAACAACTGCAGGAAATGTTTATGACAGTGTCCCTTATTTGGATCAGATAGAGGACGTCCATAAAAATATCGTTCCAGTTCAAATTGCCACGGCAGATTCAGCGTATGATTTCGCTTTGGCTCATCAGGTATTGGATGAAAACGGGATTTCCTTTTTCGTGCGGCCAAAGCCAAATACGGCTCAGATAACAGTAGAATTTGACCGAACTTATTTTTCGTATGATTCAGAAAAAGATGTGTATATTTGTCCCAATCAAAAGGAGCTTCATCCCAGAAGTCTCGTTCGGAGAGATGGCGGCATTTTCTGGAAATATTGGGCCAGCAGAAAAGATTGTAAATTCTGTCCGCTTCAATCAAAGTGTTTAACCAAAAAAGGATCTTTGACAGCGCGATATCTGTTGGACAATTACTTTCGTGCACCTGTACAGAAAAACATGGCACAGAAAGATTCTCCTGAATATCGCAAGGCTCTTAAAAAGAGACAGATCTGGTGTGAAGGTACTTTTGCTGCACAGAAATGGAGCCACAATTTAAAACGCCTGTTACGGCGCGGATTAGAGGCAGCGACAGATCACTGCCTCCTTTCGGCGACCGCAATCAACTTAAAACGAATGATAAAGTATATGGGATGACGCCTCCAGGCGTCTTTTTTCTTGCCATTTTTCAACAAACAGCAAATCTGAAACAGATTTATCTGTACGATTCCGCTATTTGTCAACAGCTCCAAAATGTCCAGCACCAACTGAACCAAAATCAAGTGGTCAAAATGGTGTGCACCCCGTCAAGAGGACAACGAAATAAATCAACAAAAATCATCTCAAGCTGCC
>NZ_NFKB01000126.1:0-1441 GCF_002160175.1 Faecalibacterium sp. An192 | reverse complement strand
ACGCCATCCATGCCAATCTGGCGCTGCCTCAGGAACAGCGCTGCATCCGATGCAAGATGGTGGCCAATCCCGGCGTCATGCTGGAAATTGCCAATCCGTGCGCCGGGGATGTTGTCTTTGACATCGACGGCCTGCCGACAGCCCGGCAGGAAGGCCACGGCCTGGGGGTGCAGTCCATCTCCGCCTTCTGCCGCAAAAATGGGGCTGTCTGCCAGTTTGATCAGACCGGCGGATGGTTCCGGATGCAGATGGTATTGTGACGAGGCTGAAACGCCGCCGGCCCGTGCCGCAGACGCAGATTTCAAGGAAACCGGACGCGGCTGCGGGCCGCAGGAGAAAACGCCATGACCAATGTATTTTTTCTAGTCTTTCGCGCTTTTTTAATCACCTGCATGACGGTGGGAATGATGGCCAGCCTTACGGAATTCCGCTTTGGGCGCAGAAAGCTGCTGTGCATCATGGCGCTCTACAGCGCCTGGGTCGTCGGTTCCAGTCTGGCTTTGCTGTGGATCGGCGGAGAATTGCTTTTGCTGCGCCTGTTCTTCCTTACCATCTCTGTGCCGGCCACCTTTTTCACATACTGGGCAGCCAACGACCCCCCTGCACAGGCGGTTTTCAATTACATGTCCCAGATCCTCCTGTCCATTCTGGCGGTCTCCTCTATCCGCCTGATAACAGAATCGTTTCACCTCTCTGCGCTCGCCAACATTCTATTTATGATCGCATTTTACGGGTCGGTCATTTATCTGGAATGGCATTTTCTGCGGCGGCACTTCCGCATGTTGATCAAAGTCATCCCAGCCAACTGGGGCGTCCTTACCTTGATCCCCTGCGTGTTTTGCGTCTACCTGATTTTTGTGGCTTCCTGGCCCGGCAGTTACCTCGAAAGCAAACTGCAGTGCATCTATGTCTACGCGGCCGTCATCCCGCTGATCGCTGTCTATGTCGCCGTATTCAAAAGCCTTTTTGGCCAATACCGCATCCAGATGGAACGCCAGAGCGCTGCGCTGTTGACCATGCAGATTTCCTCCCTGAAAGAAAAGCTGCAGAAAGTAAAGGAAGTGGAGGACAGCATCCGCATTCAGCGCCATGACCTGCGCCACCGGCTTCAGACGGTGGCCGAGCTGGTATCCCGGGGCGACACCGACGCGGCGCTGGATTTTCTGGACGCCGCCCAACAGCGGCTGGATGAACAGAAAACCGTCTGCTGGTGCCGGCCGCCGGTCCTGGACGCGGTCCTTTCCTCCTACTTCGGGCAGGCTCAAAACCAGGGCATTCCGGTAGAGGCCAAAATCGCCCTGCCCGACGATCTTCCTGTGGACGAAGGCGAGCTGGCCATCGTTCTGGCCAACGCCCTGGAAAACGCCATCCATGCCAATCTGGCGCTGCCTCAGGAACAGCGCTGCATCCGATGCAAGATGGTGGCCAATCCCGGCGTCAT
>NZ_NFKB01000125.1:0-1444 GCF_002160175.1 Faecalibacterium sp. An192 | reverse complement strand
TCACAGCACTGGCCTTGGCTCCTTTTACTGTATCACTGAACAGCCAGTTCTTGCGTCCCACAGTAAAGGGACGGATGGCGTTCTCTGCAAGATTGTTGGAAATCTGGCATCTGGGGTCAAGCAGGTAGTTCTCCATGTAGGGCTGCTGTTTGCGGGCGTACTGCACAGCCTTTTTCAAATTTCCGGCCAGAGGCTGCTGTTCCAGCTCTTCGAGCCAGCGCCAAAAAGCCCTGAGCATGGGTTTCTCCACCGCAAGGCGCTGTTTCTGTCTTTCTTCGGCCGGCAGTTCAGCCAGTTTCTTTTCAGCTGCAAACAGCTGGTCACAGTAATCCCGGCCAACCTGTGCCGGTGTTAGAAGCCCTTTGGGTTTGCTGGATGCAGCAGGCATGGCTTCTACGAACTTCCGGCGCAGATGGGCCCAGCAGCCGCAGCGGGTAATATCCGGTACCTGGTTGTAGCCAGCATAGCCGTCGGTATGCAGGTATCCACGGAAACCTTCCAGAAACTTCTTTGGGTATTCGCCGCTGCGTCCGGGCTGGTACTCGTACAGAACAATGGAAGGCAGCCCATCCATGCCGGTACGGTAAACCCACATGTAAGACTTGGACTGAGCGGTCTTGCCGTTCTCTTTGAGGACCTGCACCACCGTCTCATCTGCATGCAGAACCTCTCTTTGCAGAAGCTCTTTCCGCATGGCATCCCACAGAGGCTCCAGCCAGTCTTCCGCACACCGGATGATCCAGCGCGCCATGGTAGTCCGGCTGAATGTCACCCCCAGCTGTTTCCATGCTGCTTCCTGCCGGTACAGCGGCATGGCATTCACATACTTCTGGTACATGATTTCTGCCACCACCGAAGCCGCAACCAGACTGTGATTCAGCAAAGGCTTTGGAACGGAAGCCCGCACAATGACACTGCGGCCTTTTTTGTGGCAGGCCGGGCACTTGTAACTCATCTGCCAGTACCAGACTAGCTTAAGTTTGGGCCGCCGGTATTCAAAGACTTCCCGCACCAGCTCTTTCCCGATCCAAACCAGTTTTCCTTTGCACCTCGGACAGATTCGTTCTTCTTCGTCCAAGTCAAAGATCCGATTTTCCGTCTCATTGCTGCTGGTCAGTTTCCAGCGTCCCGCTTCGCTTATCTTGTGGACGCCCCTCTGGTCCTTTTTGAACGGTTCCGGGGCGTCTTCCTTGTATTCCAGCTCAGCTTCCGGGAATACGCCCAGAGGTTCTTCTTCCTCCTGCACCGGCGTCGCCTCGCTGGAGCTGCCAAACCGTTTCTTCTGCAGCAGGGCAACCATCTCTTCCAGGTCCCGGACTTCTTCCAGAAGAAGCTGCATGGCTTTCTGCAAGTCCTGGATGTAGGCATCCTTCTCTTGTTCTGTTACTGGCTGCCGTTTCAGCAGCTCGGAAATGCCGGTTTCGATTTTCTGCATGGCAGCCTC
>NZ_NFKB01000124.1:0-1489 GCF_002160175.1 Faecalibacterium sp. An192 | reverse complement strand
GACTTGGACCTTGCTTTATACCAGGCGTTTGCTGCCGTTACTTCTTCGGACTGTCGTAACTGGTTTGCTTGTGCCGGTTATTGTTGATATTTTATGGGGTTGCTCTAGACATGAAACGCTCTACATCTTCGGCAAAGAACTCGAGCTTTTGGAGCGCTTCGGCTCAGAGAAAAAGCTGGTTTCATTGTACATCAAGTTTAACAAGCTTGATGGCAATTACGTGATCGTCGTCTCATTTCACGAGGCGCACTATCCTTTAAAAAAATATTTTCATTAAAAGGTCTATACTGCAAACCGAGCGCTTGTTTTTCTTTGAAAGGCTTAGTGACTCGGGTTGCTTTATATAATAATATTGGTTATATTAATTTAAGGAGGAAATATGTATGGAAGGGAGAAAAGATTTCTGTGAAAACTGCCGAACAGAAAGCAGTTATACGCTAAAAAAGATAAAAATCAACGAAACCATTCGCAATAAAGAGTATACTTTTGAAATTACCACTGCCGTTTGCGATAACTGTGGTTCAGAAATGGGAATTCCTGGTCTTATGGACTATAACGCACAGGAAATTGATGCACAATATCGCAAAGCAGAAGGAATCATTACTGTAGACGATATTCAGCGTTTGATGAAACTCTACAATATTGGCAAAGCGCCATTGTCGCTCGCTCTTGGATTCGGAGAGATTACCATCTCAAGGTATCTTGATGGCCAGGTTCCTTCGAAAGAATATTCTGATATTATGCTGCATGCTCTGGCATCTGCCACTTATATGAAAGCACTTCTGAATCAGAATCGTGATAAGGTTGGTGAAACAGCCTATAATAAAGCATACCTCGCAGCAATGCAGCTGGAAAACCTTTATGCTGCGATTCCGATGCCTTTGATGGCAGTTATTGCATATATTTTTTCTGCCTTGCATGAAGTTACGCCTTTAACTCTGCAAAAGCTGCTGTATTATATCCAAGGCAATTATGTTGCCATTTATAACCGTCCATTGTTCTCAGGAACATGTGAGGCGTGGGTACACGGTCCCGTCTACCGCAATGTTTATAACCTGTTCCGTGATTTCAAATACAATCCTATAGAGGATGATCGTTTTGCGCCATTAAGAGACGGGGTTCCTCCTCTTGAACCGGCTGCAAAAGCTGTGGTGGATCGAATTTTAAATACCTTTGGAATGTACAGTGGTAAGACTCTGGAAAGCATCACTCACAAAGAAGCTCCTTGGATCAACGCACGGAAAGGATTTCTGCCGGACGAATCGTCCCAGACTGAAATCACACTGGATGAGATGAAAAAATATTTTCATCAGGTGAATCTGAAATATGGCATTGAAACTGAAAATGGCTTAAAAGCGTATATCGCAGACATGCTCTAAACGTAACCGCTCCATAATCCCCCGACTGTAAAAAAGTACTGACCTGTGAGAAAATAAGAGAAAGTATCAAAAGTCTTAGAAGTCTTAGAAATCTGAGAAGTCTCGCAGGG
>NZ_NFKB01000123.1:0-1562 GCF_002160175.1 Faecalibacterium sp. An192 | reverse complement strand
AAGACTGGCCTGGCTCCGCTCTCGCTTCGCCAGGCCAGTCTTTGATTCGCTTGTTCTACCCCTTGCAGGCCTCTTTTTTGTACTGTCCGCACAATATGGGGCGGTTCACGTTTTGCCGTGCAGGGGGCTCTCTTGTTTTATTGTTTTATCTCCTATTGTGCGTTTCTTTAAAAAGCGAACTGCACATCCTCCTGATAACCGCTCTGGCACGGGTTGGATTCGCTGCGATAGATTGCATGGCGCTTTAAATCATACACCACCGACCACACGGTGTCTTTTCCTGTGCTGCGGTCGTACTGGCACAGAAAGCCGTACCGGCCCGAGAGCAAATCCTGTGCAAAGGAAAGGTCTTTTCTGAGTTCCTTTCTTCTTAGCGCCTCCGTCATCGTCCGATAGCGCCGCTCTGCAAACCAGTCGTCCTCGGTTGTGCGGTTATAGCTGCGCATCGACGGCAGGTGGAAAGCATTGGTAGCGCAGACAAAGGGGTTTTCCGGATCGGCAGGTCCCGCAATTTCAACCCGCTCCGCATTGCACTCCACCACAGCCAAATCCCCTTTCGTATCGGCGAGGGTCAATGTCTGGGCGGAACCAATGGGAAGCATTTTCAGCTTTTCCAACGCCTCCGACACTGTCCCGCAGGTCTCCAGGAGATAGCGTACCAGCAAACCGGCGTTGAAGCCCGGTTTGATTTTTGTCGGGCTCACCGAGGTCAGTCCAACCGCCAGCCCCTTCTGATTGACACCATCCTCCATCTGAAGGAACGATGTGGTATTTCCTGTGAAAGAGAAGACACCATCGGTTCGATGAACGATCACGTTGGTGTTGTGATCTTCCAGCACCGGCAGAAAATCGCTGTTCCTGCCAAAGAGAATTTCATCTCCTTCAGCCACAGCAAAACAGGAGCAGTGACAAGCCGGCGGAATGGTGTACATACTGAACAACGCCGCCTGCAAAAGCTGCACATCGCAGTCCTGTCCTGCGGCCAGGCCCTGCAGTTCTTCCAAAAGAGCGGGATAATATTGACGATACACAGGAAGGCAGACTTCTGCATATTCTATCCGCTCCCCTGTGATAGGAAAGGGGATGTGATCCAGAATTTTCACTCCGGAATCCCGCAGCAGAGAACCCCACTGCTGCCCCGTTTGATCATGGTTGCCTTGTAATTGCAAATGAATCATTTTAAGTGCTCCTTTTCATTTGATGATAAGGAGCCGCCGGCGGCCTGATCTCAAGATAGCAGAATAAAAATTTTAAGTCAATCTCTTTCCCGCGTGAAACATATAAATTGTATTCAGGAATTTATTTCAAGTTTTCCATACAGTTCCAGTCGCGTTGCGTTCAAACGCTACGGGATTTGTGCCCGAATTTGTCCTTTTATTTCTTTTCCGCTGCTTCTTCCATGTGGAAAAAACAACAAGAGAAAACCCCCGAGGATTTATCCTCAGGGGTTTTGTAGAGAAGCCGGCATCTACCTATTTTCACAGGCCGTGTCCAGCCAACTATCTTCGGCACAAGTGAGCTTAACTTCTGTGTTCGGAATGGGAACAGGTGGGACCTCACCG
>NZ_NFKB01000122.1:0-1784 GCF_002160175.1 Faecalibacterium sp. An192 | reverse complement strand
AAGCTGCTTTTGATACCGCCTATGAGGAAATGCGCCAGACCAGCGGCGAACTGAAAACGCTGGAAACGAAGCTGCAAGGGAAAAAGGAGTTGCAGCGACAGGTACTTGCTTACGCCAAGACCAAGCCCGCCCGCGACGGCCTGAAAGCGCAGAAATCCCCCAAAGCCCGCGAAGCATACCGGCAGGCGCATGAGAGCGATTTTATCATAGCCGATGCAGCCGCCCGGTATTTCAAGGCACATGGCATTACCAGGCTGCCCGCCCGGAAAGCGTTGCAGGACGAGATCGAGCAGCTTGTTTCCAAGAAATCCGGCCTGTATAACACCTACCACGAACAGAAACAGCGGTACACGGAGTTGCAGACCGTCAAGCGGAATATCGACCAGATTTTACGCCGGGAGGAACCCCGCCGCAGAAAGGAGCAGAGCCATGAGCGATAAGCTGCCCCGCATGGACTACCGCCAGCACCGGCGGGCGCGGCGGCTGGTGCATGAGTGCTGTAACTATGACGAGGGAAACTGCCTGCTGTTGGACGACGGGGAGCCTTGCGTATGCGTCCAGAGCATTTCCCTTTCCCTCATGTGCCGCTGGTTCCGTGTGGCTGTCCTGCCCCTTGACGGGGAGCTGGCCGCAGCCCTCTTGTACCGGGGGAGCCGGAAACGGTGCGCCGTCTGCGGCGCGGCATTTGTCCCCAAATCCAACCGGGGAAAATACTGCCCCGACTGCGCCGGACGCATGAAGAAAATCAAAGCCGCCGAGAGAAAGCGGAAACAAAGGCAGAGATGTCACGCTTTAGAGCCTTTCAAACCCGCATAAATCAAGGCTTTTTTCGTGGGTGTCAAAGGGTACGCGATACATTTATCCTTTTCCCCCGTAAACGGCGTTCTAAATGCGTACAAACGCCCCAAATCCACCCAAAGGAGGAACCATGTCAGACAACCGAAAATACTATTACCTCAAGCTGAAAGAGAATTACTTTGACGAGGACGCTATCGTACTGCTGGAAAGTATGCAGGACGGCATCCTCTATTCCAACATTCTCTTGAAACTGTACCTGAAATCGCTGAAAAACGGCGGGAAGTTGCAGCTTGATGAAAATATCCCCTACACCGCGCAGATGATTGCCACCATTACCCGCCAGCAAGTCGGCACCGTAGAACGAGCCTTGCAGATTTTTATGAAGCTGGGGCTTGTGGAGCCGTTACAGAACGGCGCGCTGTATATGAGCAACATTGAACTGCTTATCGGCCAATCCTCTACCGAGGGGGAGCGAAAACGGCGGGCAAGGCTGGCTTTGCAGGAGCAAAAAGCCTTGCCAAAGGCCGGGGCGGACAAATGTCCACCATATCAAGCGGACATTTGTCCACCAGAGATAGAGATAGAGAAAGAGATAGAGATAGAAAAAGAGAGAGAGCGAGAGTTAGATACGGGACAACCCACCCGCGCCGCCTATGGCCGGTATGAAAATGTCTTTCTTTCGCAATCAGAACTGGACGGGCTGAAAGCAGACCTGCCCGACAAATGGAACTACTACATTGACCGGCTATCCTGCCATATCGCGTCCAGCGGCAAACGATACAAGAGCCATGCCGCCACAATCTACAAATGGGCGCAGGAGGACGCAGCCAAGAAAGCCCCGAAAAAGGGCATACCAGACTACTCATGCAAGGAGGGTGAGAGTTTATGAAGAACGAAATCAACGCTGTTTTGGAGAATATGACGGCCACCACCCCGGAGCCGGAGGACTACACCGGCGAGGACGGTTTACTGTACTGCGGCAAGTG
>NZ_NFKB01000121.1:0-1784 GCF_002160175.1 Faecalibacterium sp. An192 | reverse complement strand
AAGCTGCTTTTGATACCGCCTATGAGGAAATGCGCCAGACCAGCGGCGAACTGAAAACGCTGGAAACGAAGCTGCAAGGGAAAAAGGAGTTGCAGCGACAGGTACTTGCCTACGCCAAGACCAAGCTCGCCCGCGACGGGCTGAAAGCGCAGAAATCCCCCAAAGCCCGCGCCGCATACCGGCAGGCGCATGAGAGCGATTTTATCATAGCCGACGCAGCCGCCCGGTATTTCAAGGCGCATGGCATTACCAGGCTGCCCGCCCGGAAAGCGTTGCAGGACGAGATCGAGCAGCTTGTTTCCAAGAAATCCGGCCTGTATAACACCTACCAAGAGCAGAAGCAGCGGTTCAAGGAGTTGCAGACGGTCAAGCGGAACATCGAACAGATTTTGCGCCGGGAGGAACCCCGCCGCAGAAAGGAGCAGAGCCATGAGCGATAACCTGCCCCGCATGGACTACCGCCAGCACCGGCGGGCGCGGCGGCTGGTGCATGAGTGCTGTAACTACGACGCGGGGAACTGCCTGCTGTTAGACGACGGGGAGCCTTGCGTGTGCGTCCAGAGCATTTCCCTTTCCCTCATGTGCCGGTGGTTCCGTGTGGCTGTCCTGCCCCTTGACGGGGAGCTGGCCGCAGCCCTCTTGTACCGGGGGAGCCGGAAACGGTGCGCCGTCTGCGGGGCGGCATTTGTCCCCAAATCCAACCGGGGAAAATACTGCCCCAACTGCGCCGGGCGCATGAAGAAAATCAAAGCCGCCCAGAGAAAGCGGAAACAAAGGCAGAAATGTCACGCTTTAGAGCCTTTCAAACCCTCATAAATCAAGGCTTTTTTCATGGGTGTCAAAGGGTGCGCGATACATTTATCCTTTTCCCCCGGAAACGGCGTTCTAAATGCGTACAAACGCCCCAAATCCACCCAAAGGAGGAACCATGTCAGATAACCGAAAATACTACTACCTCAAGCTGAAAGAGAATTACTTTGACGAGGACGCTATCGTGCTGCTGGAAAGTATGCAGGACGGTATCCTCTATTCCAACATTCTCTTGAAACTGTACCTGAAATCGCTGAAAAACGGCGGGAAGTTGCAGCTTGATGAAAATATCCCCTACACCGCCCAGATGATTGCCACCCTAACCCGCCAGCAAGTCGGCACCGTAGAACGAGCCTTGCAGATCTTTATGAAGCTGGGGCTTGTGGAGCCGCTGCAAAACGGCGCGCTGTATATGAGCAACATTGAACTGCTGATCGGCCAATCCTCTACCGAGGGGGAGCGAAAACGGCGGGCAAGGCTGGCTTTGCAGGGGCAAAAAGCCTTGCCAAAGGCCGGGGCGGACAAATGTCCACCATATCAAGCGGACATTTGTCCACCAGAGTTAGAGATAGAGAAAGAGATAGAGATAGAAAAAGAGAGAGAGCGAGAGTTAGATACGGGACAGGCCACCCGCACCGCCTATGGCCGGTATGGAAATGTCTTTCTGACCCAATCAGAACTGGGCGGGCTGAAAGCTGACCTGCCCGGCAAATGGGACTACTACATTGACCGGCTATCTTGTCATATCGCGTCCAGCGGCAGGAAGTATCACAGCCATGCCGCCACGATTTATAAATGGGCGCAGGAGGACGCAGCCAAGAAAGCCCCGAAAAAGGGCATCCCTGACTACTCATGCAAGGAGGGCGAGAGTTTATGAAGAACGAAATCAACGCTGTTTTGGAGAATATGACGGCCACCACCCCGGAGCCGGAGGACTACACCGGCGAGGACGGTTTACTGTACTGCGGCAAGTG
>NZ_NFKB01000120.1:0-1823 GCF_002160175.1 Faecalibacterium sp. An192 | reverse complement strand
CCCAGTTTGGGCAGCTCCTGCAGCAGGAACAGCAGGTAACCAAAGGGATCCAGGCCATTGCGCTTGGCTGTCTCGATCACACTGAAACATAAGGCACTGGCATCGGCACCCTTTGCGGTGTCGCAGAACAGAAAATTCTTGCGCGCCATCACGAAAGGCTTCACCGTGCGTTCGGCAAGGTTATTGGTCAGTTCCAGGCGGCCGTCCAAAAGCACGGCGTTCAGCGCCTGCTTCTGGTTGAGAGAGTAGGCTTTGGCCTTGCTCAGCGCAGTGCCTTCTGCTGCCTCGAAGCTGTCCAGGAGTTCCCAGTAACTGTCCAGCAGCGGCCGGAGTTTTTCCTGCCGCAGAGTAAAGCGGGCCTCTGGCAATTGGTCTTTCCAGGCCTGCTCCAGGGAGAACATCTCCTCAATCAGATGAAACGCTGCCTCGGATCGGCTTCCCTGTACCGGCTTGCCGTCCACAAAGCATTCCACCCACTTGCGTCTTGCGTGAGCCCAACAGCCCACATGGGTCACGGAATCCAGACAATTGTAACCCGAATAGCCGTCGGTCTGGGTATAGCCGGAGAAGCCTTGCAGCATCTCTTTGGCTACCCGGCCTGAACGGCTGGTACTGTACTGGTACAGTGCGATTTTCTTTTCGGCAGAACAGAACACCCACATCTGGGACATCTGACTGGATTCCCGGCCATCCTCTTTCAGGACATGGACGCGGGTCTCGTCCACATTCACAATGTCCTGCCGCAGCAGCTCCCTGCGAAGCTGCTCATACAGGGGCTTGAACCAACGGGCACTGCGGATTACCCAGTTGGCCATGGTATTGCGCCGAAGATCCACACCCTGCCCCTTCCAGTAAGCCTCCTGGCGATACAGCGGAACTCCGTTCTGGAACTTCTCCTGCATCACATAGGCTACCGTGGAGGGAGCCGCCATGCTTTTCTTCATCACTGGAACAGGAGCTTCGGCCTGCCGGATATAGCTTTCCCCAGTCTGGGTTTCACAGTGCGCACATTTGTAGCTGGCGGCATAGTAATCCACCACATACACCTGGGCCGGCACAATCACCAGTTCAGACCGGACAAACTTTTCTCCAATCCGTACCATGGTGCTGCCGCACTTGGCGCAAATCTGTTCCTGCTCCGGCAGCTCACAGACTACCTTCTTGTGTTCCAAGCCTTCTGTCAGTTCTTCTTTGGTCCGTTTCGCTTTCCGGGCATGGGCCTTCACCGGGGTCGTTTTTCCCGGTTCCGGAGCAGATGCATCGCTGCAGGCTTCCACTTCATTGAAGAAGTCCAACTGTTGAGCGTCCACATACTGAATCTGCTCACTGGATTGCCCAAACATCCGTTTGCGCATCTGAACCAGCTGTTCATTCAGGGACTGCATCTTCACCAGCTGTTTTTCCAGTAACTGCTTCTCCTGCTCCAGCTGTTGCTTCCTCTGTTCCAGCCGCTGTTTCTCTTGCTCCAGTGACCGGATATACGCCGCCACTTCCGGCGGAAGATTTTGGGTATCCAGATTCATAGCGCTTCTCCTTACGGGTGGATTTTCTGTTTCCATTATACCGAAAAAAGTGCCTGAACACCAGGAAAAGACGCATTCCTGGATGAGAAATTTCTTGTGGAAAACCGCCGCTTTTCAGGCAGAATATTCCCCGAAAACGGCTTCCCTGGTGGATTATACCAGTTCTTTCGGGCGCCCGGGACGGATCGCTCTGGGCTGCTCAATATTCAGCCCCTGCATGAGCCAGGTGAACTGCTCCCAGGTCAGCGGCTTTACTTCCTGGGCATTCCGCGGCCATTGGTAACGGCCATTGTCCAGCCG